>JBBQRB010000045.1:0-17581 GCA_038215315.1 Pseudanabaenales cyanobacterium | reverse complement strand
AGCGATCGCCAAAACCTAGTTTGCTATTGGGCGTTAATAATAATTTTTTTGATTCAATCTTCATATAACGATCTTGCGCCCAGAGCCAACGACTTAAGGATTTGCGATCGTCATGATTAATATGTGAATTTAAAAGCCCTGATCTACCTTCTACTTGTAATAACTGAGTGTGACCATCATCAATATAAACAGCTTTATTCTTTTGAAATAAAGCTTGGCGAGGCGGTAAGATTGTACCTCTCAGAGGCTTTCCAAATACACAGTATCGGAATTTTATAAAGTATCCATCTAGTAGATCTTTGTGATCGTTTTTGAGCATTAACTGAAGTTCCCTAATCAATGCTTCAGACAATACATAATCAGCATCAAGGGAAAGTACCCATTCAGATTCGACTTGTTCTAAACCATAATTCCATTGCAATGTATGGGTGTCAAACTGGCGTTGATAAATTTCTGCTTGAGGATATTGAGAGATTATTTTTAGAGTTTCATCATCACTAAAACTATCAATAATGACAATGCGATGCGCCCAATCAAGTCTCTCTAAAGTACGACCAATATTTGGTGCTTCATTGTAAGTAAGAATTAATGGCGTAATTTTTTCCAACATCTTTGACTACCTAGTTTCCCATTTTTAACCAGCTAAATATAGTCTGGACTGTTAGTTCTAATCGAATATTCTCCAAAACAGGTAAGCGATCGCTATTTGACATTAATACAGGTTGTTGATTTGGCTGAAATGTCAAAATACTGCGATCGCTAGGATCGAGAAACCAACCCAATTTACTTCCGTGCTGAAGACTATGTAAAATTTTACCAATCACTTTGTTAGCATTTTGATCAGGCGAGAGAATCTCAATAATCCAATCTGGTGCAAGATTAAAGTTATCGGGGATTTCATCATCTACCAAAAAAGGAATATTTTTCCAGAGAAACACGGCAATATCAGTCACAATCGAGCGATCGCCAAAGTTACATCGCAGTTCAGGGAAAGCGTAGGCAATTTTAGATGCTTCTACTTTTAAATTAATCTCTTGGCAAAGTCTACCTTGTAACCTGCTATGTCTTCCCTTTGGCATTGGTTTCTGGACAATTTGATTTTGAATATACTCACCAGCGGGTTTAGTCTCTGGTATTTCCAGAAACTCTTTGAAAGAGATAGTTTTGACAGATGCGATAACCATGTTTTAGTTCGCGAAAATATTTAAGGCAGGTGGTGATAGCTGCTATATAGCGATCGCCACCTGTTTTAGTACATAAAACCCAGAAACTAAGTTGCGGCGCGAAGCGTCGCAACTTAATCTCCTTGGGTTTTGGCTTGCTCTAACGCAAGTGACGACAGCTATACTAATGACTTAATGTCTATTCTTGTGGTGAGTATAGTGGATTATCGAGGGAAATATCAATCGGAAAATGTGCCGATCGCGATGACGATCGCAGGATCGGATAGTGGTGGCGGGGCAGGGATACAGGCGGATTTACGCACATTTGCATTTCATTGTGTGCATGGAACGAGCGTATTGACTTGCATTACGGCGCAGAATACGCAGGGGGTAACAAGAGTAGATGCGATGTCAATCGAATCTGTGGCAGCACAATTTGAAGCGGTAATGGTGGATATGCGGGTCAGTGCGATCAAAATAGGAATGCTGCTCAATCAAGAAATTATTCGGGCTACAGCAAAAAAATTAGTTGCTTTTGGGTTTAGGAATGTGGTGGTTGATCCTGTAATGGTGTCACAGGTGGGGGCAAAGTTACTAGATGATGACGCGATTAAAACTATGGGTGATGTGTTGATTCCCCTAGCAGCGATCGCTACTCCAAATTGTTATGAAGCACAAATTCTTGCGGATATGGAAATTCAGACACTAGAAGATATGCAAGAAGCCGCGCAAAAAATCTACAAGCTGGGAGCAAGGTCAGTATTGGTTAAGGGTGGCAGCATGAAGGGAGACCTCAAGGCTGTTGATGTGTGGTTTGATGGCGATCGCCTCGAAACTTTGCGGACAGAGGTGATCGATACACCGCATACACATGGGACTGGTTGTACCCTATCGGCAGCGATCGCTGCAAATTTGGCTTTAGGTAAGCCAAATTTAGAAGCAGTACGAGATGCCAAAGATTATGTAACCACAGCTTTGAAATATGCCTTAGCGATCGGCAAAGGACAGGGGCCAGTCGGTCATTTTTTCCCATTATTGCAAAACTGATAGGAGAGAACCGCGCTTTGCGCGGTTCTCTCCTATGTAAATAGGCTGTGACGCACGCTGCGCGTGCGCCACAGCTTTCTCGGTTTTAAGTTTTCTTTTGAAACACCATTAGATGCTGCTGAGGAAGATCTTGATAGGTTTGTTGCCAAGTTAAGCCCACGGAGTTCAATTCCTTCTTGACTTGATTTTGGGTCATTTTATGGAGCTTCTTAATTGCAATGAATGGATTTTCGCCTTTGTATTCTGCCAAGACCACTCTGCCGTTAGGCTTTAGGGCTTTTACGATACCTTGCATCATCTCCTGCGGATAGTCAAATTCATGATAGGCATCAACCATGAGGGCTAGATCAATGCTTGATTCGGGAAGATTAGGGTTATCTGAACTGCCTAAAATTGGTGTGACATTATCAATGTGCTTTTCCAGTTTCAGAATATCTAAAATATCAATCATTTCGGGCTGACTATCTACCGCTAACACTCTGCCAGAGGTGAGTAAGGGAGCGATTCTAAAACTAAAGTAGCCAGTACCAGCTCCGATGTCTGCAACAGCATCAGTTGGGTTAAGCTGCAAGAGTTCAATCAATCGGCTAGGATTCTCCTCAGATTCACGGCTGTAGCGTTCTAGCCAGCCAGCCCCTTGATGCCCCATTACTTGAGCAATTTCGCGACCCATATAAAACTTTCCGATTCCATCGTTACTATGGGGCGTTTTGTATTGGTAAGTAGAACTAGAACTAATATTTGCTAGAGATGGGTTTATGTTAACTGTGGTAAATGAAATAATGATTACGACAATCAAAATCAGACAGGTTAAAAGTGCAGATGGCTTATACATTGAGTTACTAGGTGTAATTAATCGATTCTAAGTAGCTAGAACCCAAAAAGCTGTGGCGCAGCGTGCGCCACAGCTTTTTGGGTTCTTAATTCTCATTATGCAACTAATCTTTATGATGAAAACTCTTTTAGCGCCGATCGCAATAGTTCTGCGGCTTGGTAATTGTGCTGTAGTTCATGAAGTTGGATTGATTTCGTGAAAGCATTGATCGCCTTGATAAAATATCCAGCTTTGATCAGGACAACTCCCAGATTTTGATAGGCTTCAGCATAGTTTGGTTCAAAGGCGATCGCTTTTTCATAGGCAGCGATCGCTGCCGCTATATGCCCCGCAGTCTTGAGTGCAACTCCATAATTAAAATATCCCTGAGCAAAATTAGGAGCAATTTTAGTTACCTTTTCAAAGTAGGCGATCGCCTCTAAATTCTGATTAATTTCTTGATAAATATTACCTAAGTTCATATAAGCCGCAATCTTAGAGACTTCTGGAACTTGTAAAGAGACTGCTTGAGTGTAAGATTTTTTAGCTAATTCTATTTCACCAAGATATTCATAGGCAATTCCTAAGTGGAAGCATAATTCATAAGTTATTAAGTTATATTCTTCTTTATCTTGGGTTTGTGATAAACCTTGGCTTATTAATCGCATGGCATAAGTAAGGTCATTAGAATCGCCTTGGCAACTGTAATTATTGATGTGCAAAGCTGCCAGCTTATTGAGCATATAGCTGTCATCAGGAAATAACTGCAAATGCTTTTCCATCAATTTTTTTGCGAATTTAGACTTTTGTTTAGTTTGGATTTCACTTTCTGTATAGCCATAATGAGATAGAACAGGTGACTCGATATTGATAACTCGCCAGTGAGGCTCTTGTTTTTGGATGTTAGTAACACTTTGATCGATTGACTCGTGATAAATGCCAAAGAATTTAATTGCCGTATTGTTACGAAACATCCTCAATACTAAAGAAAAAGGAGACTGCTTAGCGCCAACTTCAGTACGCAAGAGATTAACCGCAAGATAATCATCACATTGCATAACTTCTTCTAGAATTTTAATGGCACTTTTTTCTAAAATTTCATCAGCATCAATTACTAAAATCCATTGTCCTTTTGCTTTTGCGATCGCAAAGTTACGTGCTTGTGAGAAGTCATCACACCATTCAAAATGAAATACTTGGCAATCATATTGCTTGGCAATAGCAATCGTGCGATCGCTAGAACCAGTGTCAACCACAACAATTTGATCGGCGATTGGTTTCAAGCTATCCAAACATTGAGCTAATCTATGCTCCTCATTTTTGACGATTAGGCAAGCACTTAATTTGATTTGCTTAGGCGATCGCGTTAGTATCGATTTTGATTCTTTGGTGTTTTTAGGCTTAGCGTTTTCAGAATGCTTTGAAGAACTCTGTTTGGGTTGCTTGCGGTTCATTTTCTGAAATCTCCTTGCTATCAGACATCTGTTCAACAAGAATTGTATTTCTAGAAACACACATCGAACGCAGCTTATCAACAAACAAAGAGGACTCTGCAAGTAAAGTCATATTCTCATAGGCAGAGCGATAAACCTTTGAGTAGGGAATGGGAGCCTTATCTGAAAATAGGCGGGTAGGGACTGTTGTACCTGATGGTTCGGTTAGAGGACGTTGATAATTAATAGAATTTTCTTTGCTATGAGTTTGTCCATTTGCTGCAACTTCAGATACTGTATGGCGAGGGAGTGGAGTCGAAGACTCTTGAGGAGTGAAGGGAGTAATTGTTGAGACTGATTTCACTGTATCTGGAGTAGTATAAATTACAGAGGAATCACCACAGATAAGACGTTCAAATTCACGGTTGTGGTGACAAATGATTTCACCTTTCCGTTCCCAAAAGTTGAGAATTTGATTTACGGAAATAGCTTTGTATCTTCCTTGAAATAATGCTTCAATAACCGCCTGTCTCACCCACTCAGGATGAAAACTAGACCAAGCACGAGTTAGATCATTGGCAGTATATCCACCAAAGTCAAAGCCGTAATGTCTGAGAAGGGCGATCGCAATTTCCATTAAGACAAATAAAATATGTATCCCTACATTACATTTAAATTCACTAATTGTTAATAGCTTTTCAGATTATTAGCAATTTTTGTTATACGTCTGTCGCCAGTCTTGCTAGGACGTAAAACCCAAAAGAGTATGGCAACGCTCCGCGCCGCCACACTCTTTTGGGTTTTTATAGTTTTAAGATTTACAGACAAGCTTCTAAAAGTGGCTCTTTGCGCCACTTTTATGAAGTTTGTCTGGGTTTTATAACAGCGCTTTGCGCTGTATTTGCTAACTAGCTAGCTCAACTTCTAGGTCGCCAAGATGCGTAACAAATTTAGGTGCAAACCTTACCTCGTAGGGATAGTTGGGACTGATCGCACGACCATTCCATTCTGTATGCACACGGACAACTTCACCTTCCATGCCCTTAATGTCAAAGGGTTTACCTTTATGCTCAGGATGATGAAAAACATTTAATGCTGCTTTGACACGAACGCGATCGCCAACCTTCATAAGTCCTTTGTATCCAAATGTAAAAAATATTTGTTAATTATCGCTTGTCTGTCGTGACAATTAGCGTTGAGCCAAAAATTATCTTCAGTTTTTCTAGTGGCGTTGCTTTGCAACGCCACTAGAAAAGGATCTTTGATTAATTTGCAGAATCTCGGTCTGGTAAAACCACTTCTAACTTAGGTGCGTGTCCCCAAAAAGCTTCTAGGTCGTAGTATTCGCGCTCTTTTTCCATCATCGCATGGACAATCACGTCACCATAATCAAGCAGCACCCAAGAGCCATCCTGCTCACCCGCGATGTGCTTAGGTTTGCGTCCAAGTTTTTCTGCAATACTTTCTTCGGCGGAGCTAGAAATAGCCCTTACCTGAGCTTTAGAAAATCCAGTTGCAATCACAAAATATTCAGCTAAAGTTGATACTTCACCGATCGCGAGCAAAACGATATTCTCCCCTTTTCGATCATCAGCCGCGATCACGGCAGCTTGCGCCATCTGATAGCTTTGTTGTTGTAGTCTCTCACTAAGATTGAGATCTGGAGTGATATCGGTTGCGATGGTCATAGTTGGCAAGTGTACTCCTAATAAATTTAATCTAATACCAAGTTATAGCCGTAGTTCAGTCTTGTTAGGACACAAAACCAGAAGACGAGTTGCGGCGCAAAGCGTCGCAACTCGTCTTCTGGTTTTAGATCTGGCGACAGCTATATATAGACATTGTAGCCTGAAGCATCAGTGACCCTAGCCTTAGAATTTTTTTTGTAATAAAAATCTGCGCGGATGACCCAATAGCCAGTTATTTATCGTTCCCTCTTGGCTATGTAACTTATAGCCGACACAATCGTAAAGACGGAGAGCAGGCTGATTATCCTCTAATACATGCATATACAAGCGGGAAAAGCCCCATTGCTTGACAATCTGTTCAGATGCTAACAAAAGCTGCTTAGCAACTCCCCTACGTCGCCAGTAAGGATGGACGGCTAGATTAAAAACGTAGGGATATTGTTGAGTATCACGACCTAGCCAAAAATCACGACTAGTTTTAGTTGGTACATATCGCATACAAATTTCGAGGGAGGCGATCGCCTGTGACTTATTGGCTGGATGAGTGGCTACAAGACAAGCATAACGGGGCGTTTTGTCATCAAATCGACTATTTAAGTCGAGCATGATTCCGTAGCGCAAAATTGGAAATACCCAATCGGTAAAATAGCGCTTCAAAAAGTTAACTTGGCGATCGCCACAACGATAAAAGCTCTCGGTCAAGATGTCAGACACATGGCTGACATCCCTTGAGTTAGCGTGACGAATGGTAAAAGGTGGAGATTGTCTTTGCACATTGAGCGCTAACAGCTTAGCGATAGTTAATAGTAATTATGGGGCGTTTCAGCATAAAGCATCGTAAAAAGCGTTATAAACGATTAACTAGCTTAATAATCTCAAACCGCGATCGCAATGACCAATCTTGATCAACCCATTTATACCACTAGCAAAATCCGTCCGCGCAAACAATTTGGTCAACATTGGTTGCGGAGTGATGCTGTGCTCAATAAAATCTTGAAAGCGGGGCAGTTACAATCAAGCGATCGCATCTTGGAAATTGGGCCAGGGACAGGCAATTTGACTAGACTATTGCTACCCCTTGTTGATTCGGTGACAGCTGTTGAGATTGATCGAGATCTTTGCCAAAAGCTACGTCACACCATTAGGCAGGCAAACTTTAACCTGATTGAAGGCAGTATTTTAGATATTCCTTTGCCGCCCCAAACTAATAAAGTAGTCGCCAATATTCCCTACAACATTACAGGCGAGATTTTGAAAAAGCTGTTAGGAACTCTTGCCGAGCCTATGTCACAATTTGAGCAGATTGTATTGCTAGTGCAGAAAGAGATTGGCGATCGCCTCGCGGCAAAAGCTGGGCACAAAGCTTACAACGGTCTCAGTGTCAGGATTCAGTACCTTGCTGACTGTCAGTTTATTTGTGATGTCCCTGCCGCAGCCTTTTATCCGCCTCCCAAGGTCAATTCCGCCGTAGTCCGCATTATTCCGCGCCCACCGATTATGGCTGCGACCGATCCTAAGTTTTTAGATCGATTGATCACTCTTGGCTTTGCCACAAAACGTAAAATGCTTCGCAATAATTTACTCTCAGAAATTGATCGTGACCATTTGGTTTTGATTTTAGAAAATATGGGTATTAATGGACAAATAAGGGCTGAAGATCTGGATGTTGGTCAATGGGTAGCCTTGAGTGAAGCCGTAATTAAACAAAAATTATCTATGATTAATCCAGCGTAAAGCTCTGTATAACTACAAAATTAACGTACAGTTGCATGATAAGAATTACTGTGAGCAGTGAATGATGTCGCTAAATTAGTTCATATTAGTTGGAAGTATAATTTCTGGAAAATTAGTCAATGGCAAACGCTCAAAAACTTAAAGCCAAAAATGTTAAAGGTGGCAATCATCTCTTATACAAAATGTTTAAGTGGATTGTAGTCAGACCAATTTTGTATGTCTTTTATCAAGAACGGATCTATGGTGCTGAAAATGTACCCCTTAAAGGTAATCTGATCGTGGTTAGCAACCATGCTAGCGACTTTGATCCTTTAATTGTTGGCAGTTGCATGAGTCGCCCTGTCGCATTTATGGCAAAGGAAGAATTATTTAAAATCCCTGTTTTGAGTCAGTCAATTACGGCTTTTGGGGCTTATCCAGTCAAGCGCGGGGCTGGCGATCGCGGGGCAATTCGGGCGGCGATCGCTTCTATTGAAGAAGGTTGGGCAACGGGAATTTTTTTGCAAGGAACAAGAACTTTTGATGGAAGAGTAACCGAGCCAAAGTTGGGGGCAGCAATGATCGCAGTTAAGACCCAAGCGCCATTTTTGCCAATTAGTGTTTGGGGGACAGAGCGAATTTTGCCAAAGGGTAAAAAATTCCCTAAATTATTTCAACCCGTTACCGTGAGAATCGGTAAGTTAATACCGCCGCCCAATGCTAGCGATCGCGCTTCTCTTGAGGCTTATACCGAGAAATGTGCCACCGCAATTAATGATCTCCACGCGCTTGGCAGATAGGCAAATAGAAAAGGGATGCGCTTCGCGCATCCCTTTTCTATTTGCCTTAAAAGTGCCGCGAAGCGGCACTTTTAATAGCTTCTCTGGATAGCTTCTCTGGGTTTTATAACAGCGCAAAGCCCTGTGTATATTTTTTTGTTAGTCTGGAGAATAAGCTAATAAAGTGCCATTTTGTCCTAATACAAAACCGCGATCGCTAGAGAAAAAGTAGATCTTGTAGAGATTTGCGCCCACATTTGCGGCTGACATATCTCGTACCCAAGTCTTACCACCATCATTGCTGTGCAATAGTCTAGAGCTACCTCCCGAAATCCACACATTATCATCATCTTGATATTTCAAATCTAGTAAACCAAAACCACCACCCTCTTTAGGTGTTTGCTTTTTATTCCAAGTCTCAAAATCTGCCACTTCGCTAAACTGTACCTGACCGCCGCGATTGAGCGTCCAAAGGCGATTGTCAGGGGTATATCCCATATTTTGAACACGCCGAGAGCTATTACGATTGTGTTGTACCCAAGTCAGGTCTCCTGGTTGCCATGTCGAATAGAAGTTGCCATTAGCCGAGATTGCTACATAGCGACCATCAGCACTGCGATTAAGATTACGAGCATTTCCAACTGCCTGCGTGACCAGTGCTTTCCAATTTTGCCCTGCGTCTTGGGTATTATAAATTGCTCCTAGATCTGTCACCATCTCGGCTGAGTTCTTACCAGAGGCAACGATTGCAAAGGGATCACCTGGTAACTTGGAGCTAAGCCCAATCCGTGACCAAGACTTACCGTCATCGATAGTATGCAGCAATAGAGAAGGTTGTCCCGTAATCCAGCCTTCTTTTCCAGAAAAACTAATTGATGAAAATCGGTATATGCTACCTCCGAGGTCGAGTTTGCGCTCTTCCCACGTACTGCCGCCATCGATGGACTCTAGCAAAGTTGCTTCAGTGCCAACTAACCAGCCATGAGTAGGATCATTTTTATCAAACCACAGATCTAACGGCGTAATGGCGACTGGCAAATCAACTTTGTGCCAGTTGGCTTGGTCTGCTAGAGCATTTGGCATGGCGATGCCAAATAGAGTTGTGCAGATTAGTAATAGGCTCAATGATAAAGACAGGGAGTTAAGAAAGCGTTTTATGCTTTTTTTCATAGATTTTGCAAAGGTATCTATTTGTGATAAATAGGATATAAATTTAAGGTTTATTTAGTAGGGTTTAGTAAATTAGAGAAAATACCAATTAATAAAAGTGTTGACATACTTTTGTAAATCAAAAACAAATTAGAGCTAATTTAGTCACGAGTTAGATGTCAATCCAAAGCGTAAAGACTAATAAAAAAGGCTACTGCTAGAGCAAGAGAACCAAATATGAGTAAGTTTTTCTGCCCCGGAGTCATCACATTCACGCCGAAGCCATAACCCAAGTTTTCGGTAAACCCAGACGGTTTTGCCGCAACTCCAATATCAGCAAAAGCTTTTTTCTTGGTGTTGCATACAGGGCATCGCCAGTCTTCAGCAATTGTCTCAAAAGCAGTACCCGCAGGAATACTGCGTTTGACATCGCCCACCGATGGCTCATATATGTATCCACAGACACCACATTCATGGCGATGTAGTTCTTCAGCAATGTGCGCGATCGCTACTTCGGTATTGCTTATTTCTGGACTGACTTGACTATCAATTTGAGGATTGCTCAAAGAATCAATTTCAGTATCAGAAATTTCCGTAACTATTGATTCGGGTTCCATAAGTTTGATCGGGTTAAATGCGATCGCTTAATAATTATGTTAAAAATTATTACATCTTTTTGACGTGCCTTTGCGTGATGCGACGAAAAATACCGTCTAAGTACTCAGGTGTAATCAAAAACAAAGCCCATACAGGCTGATTTTCCCACTGAGCGGGAGAATCAGCCTGTTTGTAGTCCAAGAGAACTTTTAAAAAGCTAGTAAAGCCAGCCTTTCAAAAGTTTTCTTGGGTTTTAGGAAAGTGCAAGGCGCTGTATTCGGGCTAGACTTTATATCTAAGTAAGTACGCAAAAAAACTTAAAACCCAAATATCTGTGGCGCACGCTAAGCGTGCGCTACAGATATTTAGTATCTCGAAATTTCGTTAATCATCATAATTATGAAAGCCATATCTATTTTAGGAACCTCTTCCAATGCTGGGAAAAGTTGGATGGTCACAGCATTGGGAGCTTGGCTAAAACGAAATGGCGTAAAAGTTGCGCCGTTCAAAGCTCAAAATATGTCTAATAACTCCTATGTGACTCTAGAAGGTGGAGAAATAGGCAGAGCGCAAGCAGTACAGGCGATTGCTTGTGGAATGCGACCGATAGTGGAAATGAACCCAATTCTACTCAAGCCATCGGGAAATGGAACTTCCCAACTAGTTCTTTTAGGAGAGGCGCGTCAGCATATTGCCGCGATTGACTATTATCAACATATTGAAACTCTTTGGGAAGAAGTCAAAGCCACTTTAGAATATTGGCGCGATCGTTGTGATGTACTGCTACTAGAAGGAGCAGGCAGTCCAGTAGAACTAAATCTCATGCATCGGGATCTAGTTAATCTGAGACCAATTGTGTATCTGCAAGGGAAGTGGATTCTTGTGGGTGACATTGAAAAGGGTGGTGTATTTGCTCAAATCATCGGAACTCACCACCTTCTTGATCAACCCGTCCGAGATATGGGGTTAGGATTTATTGTCAACAAATTTCGTGGTGATTTGCGACTGTTTGATGATGCTAAAGTTCATTTTCAAAAGTATATGCCTCAACAGCAATATCTAGGAGTACTTCCTTATGCTCAAGATTTGCAGCCAGAGAGTGAAGATAGTTTATGTAGCGAAGCAGAAACAAAAGTTTCTGGAGCAAAAATAGCTTGGGTTAGATTCCCCCACCTATCCAATTCCCAAGATAGTCAGCCTTGGCTATTAGATTCTGGAGTAGCTACAATTTGGATAAATACTGCTGAACAGTTAAATGATGCAAGGGTAATTATTTTACCAGGAAGCAAAAATACCCTTAGTGATTTGCAATGGTTACAGGAAACGGGATTAGCGGCAGCAATTGTGTCAGCGCATCATCAAGGCGTTCCAATCGTGGGAATTTGCGGCGGCTATCAGATGTTGGGTCGATACTTAAGCGATCGCACAGGTATTGCAGGTAAATCAGGCGAGGTTAATGGTTTAGGACTGCTGCCAACTATTACAGAATTCATGCCGACTAAATATGTCAGCCAAGTACAAGCAATTTGGCAGTCCGAAACATCTCAAGACAAATGGATGACCTATGAAATTCATATGGGAGTGACCAAACTAATCGATAGTGATCCCCATGAACCTCTATTGCAAATACAGTCTGGACAAAATTTGCGTGATGAAGGACTAAGAGGCGATCGGGTGTGGGGTAGTTATTTACATGGGCTATTTGAATCCGCGCAAGTTCGTCAAGCTCTCACAAAACTAGCTGGTATCCGCGAACATCAGGCATCTTCAATCTCTTGGCAAGATCACCAACAGTCAATGTACTCCAGCATGGCAGATCTTATAGAAGAAAATCTTAATCTTACTTCTATAAGTCAATACATTGGCTTATAAGCCAACAACTCTCACTGTAAAAGTTGGTTTCATATAGTTTTCACTACTTATATCATGACAAATCAAAGCCCAAAAGAGGGTGGCGGTGCGGAGCGCCGCCACCCTCTTTTGGGCTTTACAGCAGATTGAGAACAAACCAAGCCCAGATTTTTTGTAAAAGCCCCGCTTTGCGGGGCTTTTACAAAAAATCTGGGCTTGGTCGGGATTTGCTGTATATCTTAGCAAGACTGCCGAAAGCTATAATTTAGCAAGCTCCAAAACCAGAAAGAACTTTAGGCACAGTCATTAGTAAAATCTTTAAATCTGACCACAAACTCCAGTTACGAAGATATTGAAGGTCACATTCAGTAACTGCATCAATATTTAACATAGTTGAGCGAGCGCTCACCTGCCATGCACCAGTTACACCAGGCAGAGAATTAAGTCTCCTCTTAGCATTTCCGTTGATTCGTAATGCATCATATAGAGCCCAAGGACGGGGACCGACCAAACTCATCTCGCCACGCAACACATTAAACAGTTGGGGAAGTTCATCAAGACTGTACTTACGCATCCATCGACCTACAGTCGTAACTCTCGGATCGTCCTCACATTTATGTAAGCCAGTTTGTCCAGACATAACCTGCGCATGAAGCTGATCAGCATTTGTCACCATGCTACGAAACTTGATGATTTTAAATAGCCTGCCGCGTTCACCCACACGCCACTGATGAAAAAATATTGGACCATTGGAAGTAAAGGCAATAGTTGCGGCTAGCGAAACCATAACTGGGCTAAGTATGATTAAAATTGCTAACGCCGCTAGCCAATCAAACATTCTCTTTACTGACCAAGAGAAAATCTTATGCTTCTGTGGTAGTTCATTTGCACGGGGTAACTTCAAAAACAAACATGAGTTTGCACTTTGGCAAGAATCAGCCTTTTGTTTAATCCTAGATTCACCAACGGCGGGATCAATGCGGACGAGTTCAATATCATGATTAGCGTATTGGCTAATCCAACTAGTCAAAGTGTTGAGGAGACTAAAGCTGAGAAGATTACTCAGATAAGCATTAGCTAAAAAGTTGACTTGCTTCGACTTGGTTCTAAACCTAGAAGTAAACAGTCTTTCTTCATGTCCATTCTCAAAAATATCATGCGCTTCATTTACAAGAACACCTTTCATACTATTCCTCTCAATTTGTCTCTTAGTACTTGATGTTGCAGTTCTACGACCTAGAAAATCTAGGTTAAACTGCCAGAAAAGGGAAAGTGGAATTTGAAGGATACTTGAGGAATAGATCGCTCTATTTTGCTTTGGCTTGGGAATACAAAAGCTTGAAAACTTTTTATCTAGTAATGAGATGAATCAGAGTTCTAGCGAATAGTAGGAGTATCTCCAGAACTCTTGATATCATGCTTACTCAAATATCAATCAATCAACTGGATAGGTCAGCAATAGGTGATTTGATTAATGGAGATGAGTAACTAGACATATATGTAGACAGAGTTAATTAGTTGTAGATCTAAGTTCGCTCTGTAAGAAAGTTATTTCTTGTCATATATACTTATCCATTACTTTCATCGATATGGCAATCACTGGAAGTTATCAAAATGTGATGCAAAAAGTTATATAAAGTTATATTCATGGTTATAACTTTATATAATTTTTTATTTATATTTGATTCCAAGTGTCCTATTCCCTTTCCAGCGAAAGATTAGATGGTGCGGCGCTTCGCGCCGCACATCGTCTTCTGGCTTTTGTGTACTAATAAAACTGACTAAGGCTATATGGAGACGCAGCTTGTTTTGTAGCAAAGTCAGAATTGCTATAAAACAAAATAAAAACCCAAGAAATGAGTGGCAGATCGCTGCCACTCATTTCTTGGGTTTACGTCCTAGTACACTTGATCCCAGCTAAAAAGGATTAGTAGGGTGTTTTTATAGACTATTCATCATCTTCATCGTTAACTACTACTGGCTTGTACGAATGCGGTAGTTGTTTCACTGCATTAGCAATTACACCAAGCAGATTTAGCTTCTGAAGTACCGAGATTGCTTGAGAAAACTCACTACGAGTAATTCGATCAATTCTTGCCACCGCTATAACACCACTAGCGCAAGACGCAATCTGAATCGTATCAACTGTGCCAAGTACAGGAGGGGAATCAATAATAACTAGATCATAAGTATCTTCAAAACTAGCTATTAGCTTTTGCATCCATTCAGAACTGAGTAGCGTTACCGAGTCACTGGGAATTGGTCCTGCGGTGAGGATATCGATAGTTGAGTTAGACGATTGAATCACATCTTTGCTGTCAATATTGCCATTGCTGGCTAGCAGGGTTGATAAACCTCTTTCATTTGGCAAGTTTAGCTTCTTGTGTAGAGTTGGCGATCGCATATCGGCATCAACTAGAAGTACTCGTTTGTGTAAGCGAGCTGCGCTAGTTGCCAGTCCGATGGCGATCGTCGATTTACCTTCACTTGGTAAGGCTGAAGTAACTACTAGCGATCGCAAATTTATTTCCTGAGAGTAGCTATTAAGCTGAATATTCTTATAAATCAGATCTAAGGATTCTCTAAAAGGGAGCCACTGCACAATTTCAATCGCCATCGGTGAAACCGACTGCCCCTTGAGAAATTGTGGCAAAAAGTTAGAATTTGCTTCATCTCCAAATAAGTACTGAGGAGTCATACCTAATAGAGATAGAGAAGAAATTTGCTGCTCTAAATCATTGTAGTTACGCACAGTATCATCTTGCATATCTCTTAGAAATGCCGCAGCACCTCCCAGAAACACACCAGCAATAACTCCCAGTATTAGGTTTCGTCGGAGTGCATTACTAGAATCGGTAAATCCTAAATTTGGTTCCTCGACAACCTGCCAATCAAATCCACCGCGGGCAATCTCCAAGCTGAGTTCTTGGCGATTCTTTAAAAGTGTATCAAGAGTATCTTGTTGTACTTTTAGCTTTGGTTGGAGTGCTTCATATTCTCCAAGCAGTTTGGGTAATCTTTCCATTTCAGTCTTCAGCCTTGCTTCTTGAACTGCAAGAGAGCTAAGGCGAGATTGGAGAAGTGTCATCTGAGTTTGGGTTTCTACGATTTGGCTTGCTAAGGTTGCATCGACTCCACTGAGCTGATCCCCGTTCCACTTAGACGAAATAGACAGGTTTGCGTCACCTAAGATACTTCTTCTTTCTTCTTCAAGACTTTTTTGCTGCTGTCTAAAACGTAGTTCGAGAGCTTCAACAATAGGATTAGATGCTTGAAACCTCGCCTTTTCTCGATTTAAAGCAACTTCAATACCCTGCATCTCCGAAACTAGAGCTTGATAACGTTGTGACTGATTGAGCCTTGTTAGTAATACGGCTTCTTGCGAGGAAAGATTGAGCTTCTGTTGCAAAGAGGCAAGTCGAGTAATAGCCTGTTCATACTCTAATCTTGTATTTATTTTCTGCTGGTCGATCGCAGCTAGACTTGAAGTAATCTCCGTAACTCGTTGCGTGGCATCAAATAAATTGGTTTTTCGCCGAAACTCTTCGATCGCGGCACTGGCTTCCGTAATACTGACACGAACACTTGCAATACGCTCATCGATGCCCGCTAAGCCATTACTGAGTCGCTTTTCTTGTTGCTCACGGTTATAGTCGGTATAAACGGTTTTAAATGCTCTCAGAACTTCGCGAGTTTTTACGGGATCTAGATCTGTATATTGCAGTTCTACAATTTTTGTGGGCTTCTCTGCACCGCCCAACATACCTATACTCAGAGACTGTAGCTCACCACCACTGATCCCAGGATATTGTGTGGAGAGCAGATCTGCAGCTTTTTGAAACATCGAAGTACTTTGCAACAGATTTAACTGAGTTGCGTAGTCAATCTGCACATTGGAGTCAATAAAGGATGAAGAATTGGATCTGTAGGTTGACTCTACTAGCAACCGCATAATACTTGTGTATCTGGGCTTAGAATTAATGTTAATGATAAGAGCAATTATTAAGCCAACTCCTAGACCACCTAACACCCATAAACGTCTACGAGAGAGAACCGCAAAGATCTTCCCATATCCTGGATCTTGTTCAATAATGTCTGGCTTAGCATTTCTGGAAGCGCTGATATGCATGATGTTTTCCCTGTTTAACTCAAGTTCTAATTGATTTTTAAGTAAGTTTTTAAATTAACTAAGCTAGCAGAAGATTTTTGGTTAATGAAGTGCATTCCGCACGGTGCTTTATTGCTCTCTTGCTGAGATTATTTCAGCAAGCATGAGATCAACTTTTTGAAAAAAGATAGTTTCAGAAAAATTATTAATTGCATGATCCCGAATTTTGCCATAGTCCCAATGCATTTCTTGTGCATCGATTATGGCACTTTTTAGAGACTCTGTAGTTTGTTGATTAAAGAGTACTCCTGTTACACCTAAAATCTGCGTATCCATGACACCCCCGTCTCCGTAGGCGATAACAGGTGTACCACTGGCATTCGCTTCAATGGGTACAAGTCCATAGTCTTCGAGGGCGGCAACGACGACAAATTTGGCTTTTGTCATTAATTTGCAGCGCTCAAGATCGCTGACATGACCCAGAAATTTAATATTTTTAGAGGCTTGTGATTGCAGCTTCTTGGTTTCAGGACCATCACCTGTAATGATCAATGGTAAGCCCAGTTCATTAAAGGCTTCTACGATAAGATCAAGACGCTTATAACTCAGATGACGAGATAAAACCAAATAGTAATCATCTTTTTGATCTGAAAAAATAAAACGGCGTTCATCAATTGGGTAATTAATGGTGACGGCTTCTTTGTGGTAAATATCTTGAATTCGTTTGGCAACAGTGCTTGAGTTGGCAATGTAGTAGTCAGGTGATTGGGCGTAGGCGATGTCCTGACGACGCATAGCACTGAATACCATTTCAATCAAAGGCTTTAAAAATCCGTAAGCCCCGTACTCGCGCAAATAAGTATTGGTATCCCACAGGAACCTCGTTATGTTGTGACAAAAGCAAATGTGTATGGCATCAGGTCGCTTTTGTACCCCCTTGGCAAAGCTGGAAGTACTGCTCAAAATCAGATCATATTTTTTGAGATCTAGGTATCTAAACGCAGAGTAATAGAATGGTGCAAACAGTCTAAAAAATTTGCGAGATGCGGGTATTTTTTGGAGAAATGTGGTGTGGACTTTGCGATCGCCCAAATTGATCGTATTACGATGATCGTATACAGAGGTGTAAATATCGGCATCGGGGAAGTGCTTGCACAATAGTTCAAATACCCTTTCTGCCCCACCACGTTGGGTTAGATAGTCATGTACTAGGGCAATTTTCATAGGATTTTGCATGGA
>JBBQRB010000044.1:0-17875 GCA_038215315.1 Pseudanabaenales cyanobacterium | reverse complement strand
GTCTCACTCTTTTCCAAGACGATTAAATATTGGTCGATCATTTTAAACCTGCCTGTCTGAGAATACTTGCCAGCGTTCCTTTGTGTATTAATTAAATCGCGGATTTTTGTCTTCATAGATTTGATGTTACCGATCGCCATCTAATATCAGAGCGATCGCCTTTAGAATTATGCGATCGCGAGCGACCATTTCGCCCAACTTAGACGGCTCATATTTTCCCTCAAAAGCTTCACCCGCAGCAGCATCTAACGCAATGTCATAGGCATCTTCCAAAGTCTCTCGTAGTTCTGAAGGTTCGCAATAATTTCCTTTAGCCTTACGTCGTTGATTGGTGCGCTGAATTTCTCTTACCGCATTTTTGATCGACAGATTCCATGACCTTGTTGTGCGATTTTCCGCCTGTTGTTTGATGAGATGTAGTAGCAAGACCTTAGCAAAGCTATAAATTTTATTCAGCTTGTCATCCTTGCTCATCTCAGTCATCTCCTCCACCAATAACAAAGCATCGGAGATATTGCCACCAATCAGCAATGTCCGTAATTCTAACAATTCTTCCATACCTTCAACCTCTAGCTTCGCAGCCTAATCTGTGGTTTGCTTAACTTTAAAAACAGCATCGCCAGTAGCATTAACATCTCTAGCACCAATCTGCTTTACGCGATCGCCCTTAGCATCCTGTGCAATATCTGCTGCGACCCGACTCGCAGTAATACCATCTAAACTAACTTAACTAATTTTCCCTGTATTAATTTCCTGAGCCAATTTTTGCAACAGTGACGCAAAAGTTTCATCTTCATCCAACACCACATCAAGATTTTTGGTAATCGTATCAATGGCACTGCGATCGCCTGATTCCAACTTCACCAAAGCCTCATCAACCTTGGCAGATCTGCCCTATAACTTATTTTTGATTTGCTGCCATAGCTCGGGAATCTTTGCGATCGCCTCAGTCGTCAGAGGATTTGCCATAGTCATATTTTTATAACTTGGATGAAATTTATCATAACATTACAAAATAACGAAGCAGAAAAACGATTTTTTCAAACGTTGCGATCGCCTATTCACTATCAGTAATAGAAGACAAAATATTTACTATAGCTGCCGCCAAGTTTACTAGGATACAAACCAAGAAGAGAGTTGCAATGCTTCGCACTGCAACTCTCTTCTTGGTTTGTGTCTAACTAAGGCTATAAGTATGTGGGCAAAAGAAACCTTAAAACCCAAAAAGCTGTAGCGCACGCGCAGCGTGAGCTACAGCTTTTTGGGTTTTGGGTTTAATTATGCTTGCCTACTTAGCATCTACCTAGAGGCAATATTCCTTAAGTCAGGTCTTACCGCAGGGGCAAACAAAAGTGACTCGAAAGATGCATCGCGATTGCCAAGAGTTTCGTAAAAGAAAAAGGAAAATCCATCAAGGGATAGCTCACGCGTAACTCTAACCTGTCCCTTAATTTGTCGCATATCGATATTCTGCACTCTTAGTCCCGCTAATATGCCTACTGCTACAGGAATTTTTGTACGAATTTCTTGTAGTTCAGGCTGTTCTAGCTCTCTTTTGAAATTGTTAATATCGTCTCGGTAGACTTGCACAATTAATTCATCGACAAATCCTAAATTAACCCATGTATACCAGTCCTGTAGATACTTACTATAGGAAAAGTCCTTAGGGTTAGGGGACAGAGAAACCAAACAATCTGGCTTAATCGCTTTGACTTCTCTATAAATCTTAGCCATGATATTTGTGACATTTCTTGCTCGCCACTGAACCCATGACGGGTCATTAATATCTGCTGGCGGCATTCTGCCACCATGTTGTCTTTGATATAAGCCGATCGTGTAGTCATCATAACCAAGCTCTACAGGCATTCCAAAATGATCGTCTAACTGGACACCATCTACGTCATATTTTTTAACTACTTCGACAATCAAGTCTACTAAAAACTTTTGTACCTCTGGTCTGGCAGGGTTGAGCCAAACTAAGCGATGTTGATCGTATTCACCATGTAAAAATACTTGTGATCCATCCTGCCTCTTGGTAATCCAATCAGGATGTTTTTGCATAATCCCTGAGCCTTCTTCGGTCATTAAGCCATACTCAAACCAAGGAATTACGGCTAAATTCTGCTCATGTCCAAACTTGATAGTTTCGGCAAGCATATCGCGATTTTTTAGCTCGGGTATGGGTTCTACAGCAGCACCAAAAGTTTTTTCGGCAACCTTGCTGGGATAAAGCGTATAGCCACCATTCCAAACAGTCGGATATACGGTATTAAACTTGAGACGCTTTAATCTTTTGAGCGCTTTTGCGAGTTTTTGAGTAGAAAATAAAACATCACTGTCAACATTGGTTAACCAAATCCCCCTTAATTCATTGCCATTAGTTGGTCTAATAATGTTTTGAGTTGGTGGCGGTTCTATAGGCTGATTGAGAGATTTAGTAGACTGCTTAACTGTGTTGCTTGTGGTGGAGACGGTGGAAGTCTGAGCAACTGCTGTAAAAGGAAAATTGAGCGTCAAAGCGATCGCAAATCCTAAGAAAATCAAAATTAGAAGGCGAAGACATTGCCAAGATTTAGAACTAACTTTTCCCATAATATCGAGCTAGTTAAGCTCTAACACCTCACATTCACGCTTTAAAAATGCTGACAAATATTGGTAAATATTTGCAAACATTATTGTATATCAATAGAAAACTCAAGAACGTATATCTGCTGTCAAATGGTTAGTGACGGAGCAGCGCTCCGCCATTAACCATTTGACGTTGATCACAATATTTGATGTTTACAGTACTGAATTGTGTTGTAAACATCAAATATTGCTGATGAAATCACATATTTTTCATCTAATTTCCGAGGAAATTACGATTCATTTCTAGAACGGGACATAGTAAGTCAGAGACATCTTTGGGCAAAATCTCTCTAACTACGTCTTGCATAAGCACATAAGTAACATTGCAGGCTTCTTGTGCGTTAAATGCTTTCATGATGGTCTGAAACCAGTACAAAAACTGCTGACGCATTTGCTCAGGGTCATCAAGTAAGACTGTCATTGCGGAATGGCGTAAGACTCTAAATGTATCTTGCTTCCACTTGTTTTGCATATCCTCCCCCTTTGGCAAAAGCAGGTTGGGGTAGGAGGTCTTCATCTTTGTCAAAACTGACTCGACTATTTCCTTTTCAACCGCCTTAATGCGACGATATGCATCAACTCGTTTCTCAAAAGAACTGATGTATGTGTCCATAAATTGCAACTCATCATCGCTAGCAAAGCGACCATCTGAGCTACTCCCAAGTTGTTGCAGCTTGCTTAACATGGTTAAACGTCACTCAATTTTGTATTGATCATATGCATAGATTCTATATGGGTGTGAGCCTGAAACTATCCGCCACTTCAAGCATTATTTCTAGAGATCGTCGTTTTTTGTTACGATTCAGATAAAATAGCGGTAGCAATTTATTATGTTGGGACAAACCCAAAAGCCAAGAAGAGATACGCGCCGCAAATCTCTTCTTAGGTTTTATGTCTTAACTTGCTTGGCTATAGCTATAGAAAAAATATTTAAAACATCTATGCGATCGCTCGCCGCTTTATCCAGTCATGTTATCTGACCATGATCATATCGAAGGGCTATTCCCAGAAGCGGCAATAAACTGGGACTTGGATCGGCTGTACGCTGATTTGCAATCTGCTAGTGGCAAAGAAATCAAGTCTGTGGAAAAGGCTTGTTTACGGGGGTTGTTGTGTCGTTATCGTCCAGGGCAGTTGGCCTTTAAGTTGGCTTGGACTTCAGGAGCCTTGCGGGTTGAGTTAAATAAAGGCTTGTATCGATCGCTAGAGGCGATCGCAGATCAACCAACCAACACTTTGCGCTGGGAAAAAGTCCCTGAATGGCTGGAAAATAAAGGCTATAAAACGCAACGCCAGAATTTACATAGCTCTCAAGTTAATGCAAAGGCGAACACAAGTATTAGTTCTCAGCAAAATTCTGTGGATTGGGGCGAGGCTCCCAATATTCAAGCTTTTTATGGGCGGACGGAGGAGGTTGCCAAATTAGAGCAATGGATTTTGGGCGATCGCTGTCACCTGTTAGCGGTGTGCGGTATGGGTGGTATTGGCAAGACTGCGTTGGTGGTTAAGCTAGCGGAAAATATCCATACCAAGTTTGACTATTTCATTTGGCGATCGCTGCGGGGTGCACAGCCGACAGCTCAACTGCTCGCGGATTTATTGCAATTTTTGGGATTCTCCCAAACTGGTTGCGACATTTCCGATTTGCTAGAAATTTTACGTCAAAAGCGCTGCTTGATCGTCTTGGATGACTTTGAGGCGACATTGCAAGATGGTGAATTAGTGGGAGCCTATCGTCAGGGATGTGAAGGGTATGCTGAATTTTTACAACGTATTGGCTGTGAACGACATCAGAGTTCGCTGATTTTGATTGGGCGAGAACAGCCTAAGGAAATCTCAATGAATCAAGGGGAAGATCAACTAATTCGTCACTACAAGGTTAATGGATTGCAACGACAGGGAGCTTTTGAGCTTTTGAGGGCGCGAGGATTTACAGGTTCTGAGAATGGCTTGGAAGCCTTAGTTCAGCAATATCGCGGTAATCCCTCCGCGTTGAGAATCGTGGCAGGCACGATCCAAGAATTATTTAATGGCAATGTTTCCGAGTTTCTCAAGCAGACGGCGCTCGCCCTCGGTGATGTGTTACGAACTTTGCTATACCAACAGTTTGAGCGGCTTTCTAAACTTGAAAAAGATGTGTTGTATTGGCTAGCCATCAAGCATCGTCCTGTGTCGCTATCAACTTTGCGATCGCAAATGAATTTACAGACTTCAGGCTCGGAGCTAATCGATGCCCTTGAGTCTTTGCGCTGGCGATCGCTAATTGAGAAGCTGACAGAGCAGGGTGAAGTGATGTTTTTGCTTGAGCCTGTGGTTTTAAAATATGTAAATCGTAAGTTTGTCGAAGAAGTAACCAAGGAAATGGTGGCGATCGCAACGCAGCAAGATCTGAGGTCAATTAATCTATTACAAAGTCACACATTGGTTGAAGACCTTGCCCCTGACTCCATTCGCGCGATTCAGATCCGTTTAATTCTTAAACCAATTAAGGACAAATTAGCCAAGGCGATCGCCCAAAATAATATTGAGTTAGATGTCTTGAGAGAAAAGTTAGCAAATGCACAACCTTCGCAAGTCAGCGAAGAAACCACTTACACCGAGTCTAATTTGGCTTTAATCGGCGTATGGTGGTAAAACCAAATAAATGAATTGCGGCGCGAAGCGCCGCAATTCATTTATTTGGCTTACGATCAAATGAACCAGTAAGAGTTTTGAAAGGGTTGCGAAGCAACCCTTTCAAAACTCTTACTGGTTCGGGTTTAAGCGCAATGCGCTGTAGCTCTATTAATTGACGCTGAGCGTTAGACGAATTGAGCCTTTGACTGTTGATGAGAGAATCACATTTTGCAGCGATCGCTTAATCTCTTCTACTAGATTTTGATCTTGTACTGTTGAGTTGACATCATCGACAATCACCTTTACCAATCTGCCATTTTGAACAGAGATTTCTAAAATGAGATTGCCTTTGATACTCGTCGGGACAACGACTGATTGCAGTTGTTGGGTGATTGCCTGCTGAGCATTGCGAGTCGTTTCAGCATTAGCGAAGCCCGTAATGCTAAACACCTGTAGCTTTGAATTGGTAGAAGGCTTAACAGCAGGTGGTTGCGGTCTGACAATTTCAGCATCGACTCTAATCTTTGACTCTGGGCGACTAAAATTTTGTGCAGACTCGGCTACACCGAGATTACTACTAGGAGCAGAAGGCATTGAGCGCGATCGCCCAATAGCAGACCTTTGCACTGATACTCCTGATGTTGGCGCAGGTGCATTAGCACCACCGAAAATCCCTTCATAACTGACACCTTCAGGTCTTTCGACAGGCACTTGCACAGTAATCTTATTACCGTCAGGGTTGACGCGCACTTCATCGCTAACCGCCACAAATGCTGTGTACTGCGATAGCAAGCGATAGTTTAATGCTGTTTGGGTGACAGCATCTACTAAGGATTTGACCTCGCCGCCAAACATCTGATTCATCAAATCTTTGATACGGGCGCGTCCCCAAAGTTGAGCAATTCCCAAATTGCTATTGCCATTCTCAAAATTGACATCAAGGGTTTGTTCGTAGCGTTCGCCACCTGCGGCGATACCTGTGATTTTGAGTCTGCCACTGCGGCGATCGCCTTTTTTACCAAACAGTACCAGAGGCTGTTCGGCAAAAAGGTCAGGGGCGTTGCTGGGATAGATTTCAGGAGCGTTGCCACCACCTTCCCATTTGACTTGAATATTTGTCAGTACAGGATTATTAATTTGGCGGAAGAATTTTTCGGCAACTTCTTGAGTTGCTTCATCCTGACGGACTACTCGCGATGTGCCGCGTCCCATCTCCGCGACCCGATCTAGCAAGTAACGATTGACAGAACTGCCGACCCCAAAGCTGTAGAGACGATTTCCTGACTTGAGCTTTTGCTGCACAGCCGCAATAATCTCGTTGTCATTGCCAATGTAGCCATCGGTAATTAACACCACACTGCGAATGCGTCCGTCAGGTGCTGATGGAAATTTCAGAACAGCATTGATGCCATTCATTAGTTCTGTGCCACCATTAGCATTCACCTGATCGATGTAACTCATTGCTTTCTGGCGATTGATGGCATTATTTGCCAAGGGATAACCAGATAGCTGACGAGTGGTATTGGAGAAGTCGATAATCGTGAAGGTGTCGCTAGGATTTAAGCCATTAATAAATCGGCGCATCAGTTCCCGCGATTTGACGATGGGATCGCCTGATTGAGAACCCGATGTGTCCATCAAAAACACTACATCCTTAGGCACAATCTGATCGGAACGATAGGCGATCGCAGGTATCAGATAAGTGGCAAAGTGAGCGCCTTGATCGGTAGTTGTCGTCAGTACAGTTGGCTCCGTGCGATCGCTACTAACTTTGTAACGGACGATCAAATCCTTGTTGGGAATATTGTCTCCATTCGCCAACTTTAGCTGAATAGTTTCGCCATTGTTTTGAATATCAAGGCGGTGGGAAGTGGAATAGAGGTTGCGAATGGGAACGCCAGCATCTATTTGTAGACTAACAGTAATGTCATTACCCGATCGCGTCGCTGGTGGAACTGTGGGCGGGTTAATTCTAGAAGCATCGGGAACTTGAAAAGTATTGCCCTGTGAATCGATTGCCTGTCCTGGAATGTAGCGAGGACCCACCACCATCGGGAAGACAAATTCATAATCCCCTTGCTCAAACTTGAGGCTCTCGGTGTAGCGAATTGTGACCTTGATTTGTTCGCCAGGTTTAATATTTGCCAGTGATTGCGTAAAAATATTATCCCGTTCTTGCTCTAATAGCCCTGCGGTACGCCCCTCTTGTCGCGCCCGTTCATAGATTTCTTTGGCTTCTTCCCGCTTCTTGATGTCGCCTTTAATTACGCGATCGCCGATTTTAATTTCCATATCATCAACAGCCGCTTGATCTGGCAATGGAAATACATAGATCGCCTCTAAGGGTCTGTCATAGGGGTTTTGAAAGGTTTGGGTCACTTCCACTCGCGAAATGTTGCCAGAGATCTTGCCTTTAACATCGGTATTAGTCAGCGTAAAAGCTTGTTTACGGATTTCATCAGCGCGTTTTGGCTGCACATAAAGTCCGCCCACGGGAGGTCGTTCCTTGATATTTGGGCTAGGTCCAGAAGAGCGATCGTTAACTGGTTCCACAATTCCTGTTCTGACCATGGCGATATTGTTTTGGTTGGTGGTGGCGATCGGGCTGGACTGGGCTTGGGCGAAGGTGCGATGGGCGATTGCTCCTGCGATGAGCATCGCAGCAGGTATGGCGATATAAAAAGGTTTAATTGATTTCATGATTAGTCTCCTCAAGTCCTGCTGCTTTGTCAAATGATTGGGATTTGCTTTCTTGTTTTTGAGTCTCCCATCGATCTACCAAGCTAATTGCCTAGTTGCAATTTTTGTAACAAACACAAAGCCCCGTATTAAGGCTGTCGCCAATATTGAACCCAAAAGAGAGATGCGGCGCTCCGCGCCGCATCTCTCTTGGGTTTCAAGACTGGCGATAGCCATAATTACGCGATGAGCAGAAAGTCACTGACTAGATAAAGCGATCCGCAGAGAATTACGATATCTTGAGTATCATTTTTGTTGGCATCATCAGGCTGCAAATCATCAAAAGCATCTTCTAAGGCTAAATTTAGATTTGAGTAGGTTTTTGGCTGGTTATTCAGATGCTTAGCCGCAATTCCCGCTAGTTCTGAGGATGAAGTTGTAGCGTCGTTATTGATTTGCACTGGATAACATAAATCATCTGGAGCTAAAAGTGTTTTTAATATTCCTGATTGATCTTTAGTATTTAAAATGCCAATAATCCAGCGTTTGCGCTGATCGGGAAAAGTCTCGTCTACAAATTGGCGAAGGTACTCTGCGGCAGCTACATTATGCGCTCCATCAATCAATATTTGGCAACACTTTCCATTTAAACTAAATTCCATCCATTGCAGTCTGCCATCCCACTGAGTCGCCATCATCCCGTCCCGAATCTCTGCATCACTAATCACCCAACCCTGACGGCGTAAAGATTGGATGACCGCGATCGCGATCGCAGAGTTAATCAGTTGATGTTTGCCGAGCAGTGGTAATGGATATGTGAAATCCTGCCAAATTGCTCCCAAATTACTCTTCTCTGCCGCATTTACCAAAGTAATAGGTGCATTTTTTTGAGCCGCAATTGATTGCAAAACCGCGATCGCCTCTGGAGCATTTTCCGCAATGATCACTGGACATCTGGGCTTAATAATTCCTGCTTTCTCGAAAGCGATCTCCCCTAGAGTATTTCCTAACTGCTGGCAATGATCTAAACCAATGGAAGTAATCGCGCAAACCAAAGGGCGATCGCATACATTAGTCGCATCCAGTCTTCCACCCAGTCCAGTCTCGATCACCGCTATATCCACCTTTTGCTGGGCAAAATATAGCCACATCGCCGCCGTGATCACTTCAAACTGAGTCGGTGATTGATCAGGGATAATCGCTTTATCTACTTGATCTAAGCTAAACAATAAGTCCTCTTCGCTAATCCATTCACCATTGATGGTGATGCGCTCACGCCAGTCACGAAGATGGGGTGAGGTGTAGCGCCCAACTCGGTAGCCCGCAGATTTTAAGATTGACAATAAAAAAGCACAAACGGAACCTTTCCCGTTTGTGCCTGCTATATGAATTACGGGAATTTGTTGATGGGGATTACCCAATGCATCGAGCAGTTGCTTGATGCGACCTAATCCTAAATGAATGCCAAATTTATCAAAACTGGCAAGATATTGTTCGGAAGATTGATTAGCTAGCTTTAGAGACATGGACTTCTAGGACATAGATTTTGCCTTGGGCATCAACCTCGGCAATATGTCTGCCTTGCATCGCAAATAGTTCACCACTATCGCGCTTACCAGCGATCGCCCAAATAGCTTCTAGTCCATTTTCCGTCTTTCTGGTCGTCCAAACACGTTGCATCCCCGAATAAGACTGAAAAAATTGACGATATAGCTTTGAGATTTCTTCTCGACCAACTACTTTACGCCCCCCAGCAGGTTGAACTTCCGCTTGCTCGGCAAATAATTCAACGAGTTCATCGATAGCTGTGTGGTCTTCACTGGCACGGTCAGAAAGTTCAAAATACTGATCTAAGACTGTCATGGTTTTAACTAATTCTTGAATCGCCCAAGCCAAAATTTGGTCTTAGGAAATGATTTGTAAATATATATTAAGTTAAGCTTTCGTAATATAGCTTCATCCTTTGGAGGGGAAGATTTCCAAAATTCTCGCGATAAAACCGAATTTGGTACTTTCATAGCCTACGGCTACTCGCTGCCCAATCAAAGATTAGTGGTGCGGCGCGAAGCGCCGCACCGCTAATTCTTGACTGGGAAGCGAGTATGAAAGTACCAAATTCGGTTTTTTGAAAGCCCACCGACAGCAGATGTTCAAAAATCCGATTTTTATAGCTGTCGCCCAAGTTTTTGACAACAATTTTACTATCGGTGCAGAAGTATAGTGATTTTGTGTAATACTTGTAGATCGCACTTTTAAGTAATCTCACAACTAAAAAAATGGCTAAAAACAAAGGTGTCCGTCTCGTCGTTACGCTAGAGTGCACCGAATGTCGCACCAATGCCAATAAGCGATCGCCTGGTGTGTCTCGTTACACAACCATGAAAAATCGTCGTAACACCACTGCAAGATTAGAACTCAAAAAGTTCTGCCCACATTGCAACTCCCACACCGTCCACAAAGAAATCAAATAGTCCCTTAACCCAATCATTAAAACCGCGTAATCCCAATCATGGCAATGAATTCCTCCTTTTATCGTAAGCGCCTCTCCCCGATCGCGCCTGCTGCCAAAATCGACTATAAAGATGTCGAATTACTGCGTAAGTATATTACCGAGCGCGGCAAGATTTTGCCCCGCAGGATTACAGGCTTAACTGCAAAGCAGCAACGCGCCCTAACAACTGCGATTAAACAAGCTCGCGTTGTTGCCTTGCTTCCTTTCATCAACAAAGAAGGCTAAAAATAAAAGGACGCTTCGCGTCCTTTTATTTTTAGATGAAGTGGAAGCGCTTTGCGCTTCCACTTCTCTTTTTTTATAGGCACTGCTCGATTACACTAATAACCGATCGCGATAGGCTGTCGAAGTCATAGCCGCCCTCAAGCCCGAAGAGGATTTTCGGCGTGACCTCTAGACAAAGTTTAGTAAAAGTGCCGAAGTCCTCTGGCTTTAGCAAAACACCTGCGAGGGGATCATCTGCATTAGCATCAAAGCCAGCACTGATAATCAGCAAGTCAGGATTAAATCTTTTAAGGAAAGGGATAATTTGATTTTCAAATACTGGTAAATATTCAGGCATTGCTGATCCCGATCGCATAGGAATATTTAAAATATTTTCATGACATCCTGTTTCATCTTTGCTCCCTGTCATTGGATAAAAAGGTGCTTGATGCGTAGAGATGTAGACAATATCAGGGCGATCCCAGACTGCCTCCTGTGTGCCATTACCGTGATGCACATCCCAATCGAGGATGGCAACGCGCTTCAGTTTGAGCCGATCGCAAGCCGACAACGCCGCGATCGCCGCGTTGCCAAAAATGCAGAAACCCATCCCAGAGTGAGCGCGGGCGTGATGTCCAGGGGGACGGGCTAGCACAAACGCAGGACGACCTGACTCTAGTACGATATCCACACCATCGAGCCATGCACTTATAGCTAATAGGGCTACGTCATAAGTTTGGGGTGAGGCGATCGTATCGCCATCGATATAGCCACCACCGTGATCAGTTAGTGCTTTCAAACTATCTATATATTCCTGTGTATGAAAGCGCCTTACTTCTTGCAGGATGTCTAGGGCTTCTTTGCGTTTTTCAATCGAAACTGGCGATCGCCATTGTAATTTTGAAGCAATATGCGAACTCTTCAAGGCTTCAACGATGGCGGTGAGACGACCTGAATTTTCAGGGTGATAAGTGCCTGTATTATGTTCCAAGAAAAAATCAGAATATATAACGGGAAATAAGCTAATTGCTTGATCGATTAACGTTGAACCTTGGGCAAAATCTGTTACTGACATACGCGCTATTGTTTAGATAGGAATCAATGAATATTTGTCGTCTCTTTAAAGACTAGCGTTATACTTTTAAAGTTATAGAATTTATGGGAATCTTTTGTAGTTTCACAATATATTTATTTGGGTTTTTCCTGTGGTCGATCCCTCTCTAACTCAACAACAATCGGATACGGAAGTCATCACCGTGCCACAGGAGCTTGCACCATTATTACGGGAGATTGCCAATCTCTACTATCACCATCCTCAGCAAAATTTACTAGAGTCATTACAGTTTGTAGTCGATGAGATTAAGGAAGATTCTAGCTATCCAGTTTTAAAAAATAAAATATCAAATAAAATATCGGCAGCCTACTCCAGCATTAATTATCCGAGCAATGAAGAAAATGAAACAGACTTTCTTAAAAGCTGGGATGATATTTTCAATGTTCAAATTTATGTTGACACTGACATTTACGGTGAGTTAGATCCTCGACCTCCTGCGATCGCTGAGATAGAGCCTCTAACTGCGGATGGCGAAACTATAATTCAGCATACTGAAGCAACTGAAGCTTATTTGCAAACTTGGAAAGAGCTGGCTCAGAGTATCTCCACCTATCCAGATGATTTGTTTACTCGTCTGTGGACAACTATCGAGATTGCGAAAATTTTAGAATGTTCACCTAGTACACTCAGACGCGATCGCCGAAATGGACGATTACCCCTCAAAATTAAAGATTTGATTTTGGACTGCATTTCCCACGATGGCAAACGGAGTCTATGGTTTGTCAGACCAACCCAATAAACATAAAACCCGAAAATCAGATGCGGCGCAGAGCGCCGCATCTGATTTTCGGGTTTTATGTTTTTACATATCAAGCTAGCCTCGGATGGCTCGAAAGTCAGCTAGCTGACGGCTGTAGTTGCGGATAATACCCAGCAAATTAAGGCGATTTCGACGTACTTGGGGATCTTCTGCCATGACTAGTACATCCTCAAAGAACTTGGCTAGGATTGGAGAGAGTGATTTAATACCTTCCATAAGTTGCTGATCGCTTGGCTGACTCGGTAAAGCCGCGATCGCCTGATATAGATCTTTTTCGGCAGACTCAATTAAGGTTTCTGGGTCGATAGTGGCGGCTATATCTAGAGTCGTGGTATCCAAATCACCCTGTATGGCAAGGCGAGAGGCTCTAACAATTGGCTCCGAGATTTCGCCGAGGGTCTTTTCATTGCGTGATTCTTGTAAGAAAAAAGCACGTTCTTTGATGCGTTTAAGGTTGCTCAGGCTTTGCAGAGTATAGTCTGTATCTTCTCCGCCCATTACCGCATCAACAAGATCATATTCAACCGATTGTTCAGTAAGGATTGTCTCGCAGCGTTGTTTAAACCATTTGTGCAGATTTTCTAAAACCTCAGATATGGGCTTGGCAAGTAAATTCTTTTCTGCATAGATACTAATGGCTCCCTGCAATAGTTGAGGCAAGTTGAGCGCAAAGTCACTGTGCCAGACAATTTGGACAACACCAGTAGCGGCGCGGCGGAGGGCAAATGGGTCAGAAGAGCCTGTGGGGACAATCCCTAAGCCAAAAATGCCAACAAGGGTATCAATGCGATCGCTGATAGCAATGATCTTACCTATTAGTGAAGTTGGTAATGAATCACTCGCGCCCTTGGGTTGATAATGCTCACGAATACCTGTGGCAACTGCAAGAGGTTCTTGGCTAGAGATGGCGTAGTAATGGCCCATTTGTCCTTGCAATTCAGGAAATTCCTTGACCATTTGGGTCACAAGATCGGCTTTACACAGTTGAGCAGTGCGATCTACTAACTGATGATCTACTTCTGAGATTTGAAGGTTGCTAATGGATTGAATTACGAGTTTCGCGATCGCCCTAATTCTCTCAACTTTTTCGGCTACAGAACCCAGTTGAGCCTGAAAAGTAACTTTTTCGAGCAATGGTAAGAATGTTTCTAAATGCACAGCGCGATCGCTGTCATAAAAGAATTTACCATCCGCAAGACGCGCCCTAATTACGCGCCCATTTCCTACGGAAATAAGACGAGATTTGTCAGGATCGCCATTGGAAATCGTTAGGAAACGCGGTAATAGCTGCTCAGGATTGTCAACTGAATATACAGGGAAGTAGCGCTGATGACTGACCATTTCCGTTTTAATAACTGGTGGCGGCAATTCCAAATATTCACGTTCAAATTCACCAATCACGACTGTGGGAAATTCCACCAAATAGGTAACTTCTTCTAGCAAGTCATCAGGAACTTCCGCTTTACCACCAAACAGCTCAACAATACTATGTACTTGGGTGAGAATATGCTTCTGTCTTTCGTTACCATCAACTAGCACAAAGGCTTCGCGCAGAGTTTCTACATAGTCGCTAGCGGTGTCGATAATTACTGATCGCGGATGCAGTACTCGATGCCCTTTACTAATGCGATCGCTTTGGACATTTTCTAAACTAATCGGGAGAACTTTTGAATTAAATAGAGATACTAACCAGCGAATCGGGCGAGGAAACTTGAGATCGCCATTGCCCCAGCGCATCAACCGCTTACCTTCTAGCCCTGTAATCCATGTAAGTGCAAGCTCTTGCAAAATTGTTGTTGTTTCGCGCCCGACAATCTGCTGATTTGCAAAAACAAAGGCTCCCTTTTCGGTTTCTCTAATAAAAATCTCTTTAAGATCAATACCCTTAGATTTAGTAAAGCCTAGCAAGGCTTTAGTCGGTTCACTATCAGGGTCGCCATTGGCAAACGCCGATCCGAGTGCTGGCCCCTTAAGCTCGATGCAGCGATCGCTTTGCTGGACAGGTAAGCCTTCGATCAGAACGGCAAGGCGGCGCGGTGTGCCATAAACATTAACCTTACTCGTGGTCAGTTGGTGTTCATGTAAACTTTTGGGAATGCGCTCCTGCCACTGGCGCAATGCGTCAACGATAAATCCAGCAGGTAATTCTTCAGTACCGACTTCTAATAAAAAACTTGCCATAACCACGAGTTGAGGGACATGGTTCAGTTTAACGCACTAAAAACCCAATAAGTAGCTCGGCGAAATAAAACCAAGAACCCAAAAAGCTGTGGCGCACGCTGCGCGTGCGCCACAGCTTTTTGGGTTCTTAGTGCGTTAACTGAATATTCCTGTTATCTTCTTTTTAGCCCGTCTTTCAACTTAATTAAGTCTGTCTCCTTATGCAGCAAGATCAAGACTCCTTACCATCATCTTCACCCAACTCCCAAAGGGTGATCCTATGGATAAAAAGCAATCTATTCAATGGTTGGTTTAATAGTCTACTGACAGTATTTTGTGTGTGGCTACTTTATCAAATTGCCAGTGGCTTATGGTTTTGGGCGACTACTCAAGCACAATGGAGTGTGGTGAGTAGCAATCTCCGCCTGTTTCTAGTTGGGCTTTACCCTGTTGAGCAGATCTGGCGACTATGGGGAGTATTGATAATTTCTGAACTTCTTGCAGGAATTTCTTGGGGACTATGGGGCAGATTTAGTCGATCTGTGGCGCTGATTATTGGCTCCATATCCATAGCAGCAGCTATTTTATTGCCGATTGACTTAGGATCGCGCATTCTTGTGCTTGCCTCTAGCAGCGCGATCGCCATTGGTTTTGCGATCGGACAGCGGGCTAAAAAATTCTCTAAAAGCTCGTTAATTTTATCAATTTTATGGTTCTTGTCTTTGCCAGTCTCATTGTGGTTAGTTGGCGGTAATTTGGGACTTGCCGTTGTTGATGTAGATGTTTGGAATGGCTTAGTTTTGACCCTAATAGTGGCGATCGCGGGAATTGTATTTTCTTTCCCGCTAGGGGTGTTACTTGCCTTGGGACGGCAAAGCACCTTACCGATAATCAAATTATTTTGCATCTTGTACATTGAACTAGTGCGAGGATTACCGTTGATCGGTATTTTGTTTATGGCGCAAGTAATGTTGCCTTTATTTTTGCCAGCAGGATTAGAAATTGATCGGGTGTTACGGGCGATCGCTGCCTTTGTGTTTTTTAGCGCGGCTTACTTAGCCGAAAATGTACGGGGCGGATTGCAATCGATCCCCAATGGGCAAGCGGAAGCAGCTAGAGCTTTAGGATTAAATTCTAGCCTTGCCGTTATTTTGATTATCCTTCCCCAAGCCCTAAAAGCTTCCATACCCGCAATTGTGGGTCAGTTTATTGGATTATTCAAGGACACTTCTCTAGTTGCGATCGTGGGTTTAGTTGATCTCATGGGTGTTGCCCGCACAGTTTTATCGCAACCAGAGTTTATTGGACGCTACGCCGAAGTCTACATATTTGTTGCTTTTATTTACTGGATATTCTGCTTTTCATTATCACAAGCCAGCCAAAAACTAGAGAAAAAACTGCAAAACTAACTCTCTTGGGTTTTATGGCTCAGCCATCGGTCGCATTGGCTGAGCAAAGCCGAAGCCTTTGGTACTTTAATTTGGCGCAAGTCCCTAAAGGCAATGAGCTGATTCTCTTGCTTTGCGGGAGAATCAGCTTACTAAGGGTTCTAACTAGAACCCCTTGTACTATGATTAATAAATCTTTAAGAGATACAAAAAAATTTGCTTCATAACTTCTTGCGTTTAGGAGGAAACATAGTTGGCTAGTCGCTTCTTATTTACATCTGAATCGGTTACAGAGGGTCATCCAGATAAAATCTGTGACCAGATCTCCGATACGATTCTTGATACATTACTGGCTCAAGATCCTCGATCGCGGGTCGCGGCTGAGGTGGTGGTCAACACTGGTCTAGTCTTGATCACAGGGGAAATCACCACCAAAGCTCACGTTAATTATGTTGAGATTGCGCGCAAAAAAATTGCTGAAATTGGTTACACCAATGCAGACAATGGGTTTTCGGCAAATAGTTGTGCGGTAATGGTAGCGCTCGATGAGCAGTCTCCAGATATCGCTCAGGGGGTAAATGTAGCCCATGAAGTCCGTACTGGTGCAGAAGAAGATGCTGCCCTCGAAGCAGTTGGTGCTGGTGATCAGGGGATCATGTTTGGGTATGCCTGTGACGAGACTCCAGAATATATGCCCATGCCGATCGCGTTGGCTCACCGACTAGCTCGTCAGTTATCAGTAGTTCGTAAAAATGGCACTTTGCCATACCTCCGTCCTGACGGCAAAACTCAAGTCACCGTGGTTTATGAAGGTGACAAGCCCGTTGCGATCGATACAATTCTCATTTCTACACAGCATGATGCGGCGATCGATGAGATCGTAGAAGAAGCAAAAGTCCAAGAACGGATCAAGGCGGATCTATGGACTCATGTGGTTTTACCTAGCTTTACCGATACATCGGTTAAGCCTAGCGAGCAAACTCGCTATTTGGTTAATCCCACTGGTAAGTTCGTGATTGGTGGACCACAGGGAGATTCGGGGCTGACAGGTCGCAAAATTATTGTTGACACTTACGGCGGCTATGCCCGTCACGGTGGTGGCGCTTTTTCTGGCAAAGATCCTACAAAGGTTGATCGCAGTGCTGCTTATGCGGCGCGTCACGCTGCTAAAAACATCGTTGCCGCAGGCTTAGCTAGTAAATGTGAATTACAAATTAGTTATGCGATCGGTGTGGCTCGTCCTACCAGTATGCACATCGATACCTTCGGCACTGGCAAGGTGGATGAGGAAACTCTACTGCGCTTAGTTAAAGATAATTTTGATTTGCGCCCTGCGGCAATTATTAAAGACTTTGATTTACAGAACTTACCAAGCGATCGCAATGGTCGCTTCTACCAAGATGTTGCCGCCTATGGTCACATGGGACGTAATGATCTCAATCTTCCTTGGGAGAAGTTAGATAAAGTAGAAGCATTAAAGAAGTACCTTTAAATGATCAAAAAGGCTTGCCGAGCAAGCCTTTTTGATCATTTAAAATAATGGCGACACTTTGCATCGCCGTTATTTATATCAGGACAAATCAAAACCCAAAACAGAGAGGCGGCGCAATGCACCGCCTCTCTGTTTTAGGTTTTGATTTGTCCTACTCCCTTCTCAGTATAAGAATAGATATTAAAACCCAAGAATTAGTGGTGGGGGGGGGGGGGCGGCCCCCCCACACGATGAAAGGGGGAGGGAGATAAAAGAGGGGGGGGAGGGGCGAGTGTGGGGGGTTAGATTGATAGAGTTTTGTTTTTAAGCAGCGCCGCGCAAG
>JBBQRB010000043.1:0-17986 GCA_038215315.1 Pseudanabaenales cyanobacterium | reverse complement strand
GCGTCCTTATAAGGGTAAGGATAAGAAGGCGGTTTATGAGACGAGTTTGCAGGAGCTTGCTGATGGTGGTGCGATCGCAAGGACGGATGACAAGAAGGTGGTGAGGATGTCGCTGACGGATGCGGGTTTGCAAAAGTTGGCGGTGGGTTTGTCGGGTGAGTTTGGGTTTGAGGGTCAGTTGGTGGGTAGCCGTTTGGCTAATTCTGCCTTGAAGTGGTTTCGCCAAAATCAGGGTCAAGTTGTTGCGGTTGTGTCCGCGCCTAAGATTTCTTCCTACGATGAGTTTAAGGTTGTGGCTTTAGAAACTTATGCTCAGCTTAACCGCGATTACAATCTTGATAACCTTGTGCCAATTTACAGAATTAGACGTGTGATCGGCGATCGGGTCACAAGATCTCATTTCAGCGATTGGCTGCTAGAAATGCAGTCAAATGACATTCTGCAACTTCAGGGTGGTGGTGTAGAAGATGATGCACCAGATAAACTCGAAGACTCCATCTTGACTAAAGTAAGTGGATTGCGTTGTTTTGCTAAACAAATTGGTTGATTAACTGTATTTATTCTCTTCATTTCCTCACACACCAGCTTTAAATTCACAGAATCCTATGTCTAGCTCTGAAAACATTCATGAAGCTATTAAAAGTAGCAATCCTTTTTCTATCAAATTTGTCGATCAACATCACATTTGGGGAGCAAGTTTTCCAGATGTTCCTGAAATTAATGCACACATATCTGATGCTGTTTCTAGTGCAATTGATCAGGTATCTAAAAATGAACTTCCATCTATCGGTATTATCATTACTGGCGAAAAAGGCTTAGGGAAAACTCAAATTATCAGCCGTATTCGCCATAGACTTCAGACCGAAGGAAATGCATTTTTTGTTTACATGGGAAACTATGGCGATCTTGACTGCATCAAATCTGAATTTCTACAGACTTTAACATCTAGCCTCAAAAGAATCGGCGTTGAAGGAGTAACACAGTGGCAAGAACTAGCCGCAAATATGTTTTTTACCGCGAAAGGCGATCGCCCATGTTCACCAAAAGATCTAGCCAGTGGCAGATTTGCATCGATTGTCAATCAAAACCCGAAAATCCCTGAAAATTGGGCAACTGGTATATGTGCTAAGAAGCCTGAACTAAACAATCCTTATCTTGTTAAAGCGATTTTGTGGACACTTTCAGAAAGTCATGCTCCTTATGCGATTAGTTGGTTAGCAGGACAAGAATTAACCCAAGTAAAGGCTGATGAGTTGGGCTTGCCAAACAATTCACAAAAAACTGAACTAGCAACTTTTAAAACAACTTGTGAGATTTTGTCGCTGATTGGGAACTACAGCAATCTAGTATTTTGTTTTGATGAGTTAGACGATCCAAACTATAGCAACGATGGTTTCACAAGAGCACAAATTGTAGCGGCTCTAGCAAAAGATTTACGCAATAACATTAGCAAATGTGTTTTGCTAATGGCTATGTATCCAGCGACTTTGAGAGATGAGATTAAACTTGGACAAACTCAAGGTGCATCTTATGATCGAACTGCTGACAAGGTTTTAGAACTTGATTACCTTAACTCTGAAACATCAGTTTCCCTCGTGAATAAGTGGCTAGGAGATTTCTATACAAGTAAAGAACTTGTCCCACCACATCCACTTTATCCTTTTGATGAGTCTGAAATCAGAGGAATTGGTAAAGAAAAGCCAACCGCAAGAGCCGTTTTAAGATGGTGTTCTGAAAATTGGAAGGTTAATAATTCTTCAGTTGTTCAAATTCTTACTCCGCCTACAGAAGGAATTGAAAAGCCAGATAAAATCCAACCAGTATTTAATCCTGTTAGAGGTGCATTTGAAAACGCATTACAAACTGTTGAGGAATCCATTGAAGAATTCATGGAAAACAATGCTGCTGTTGGCTATGGATTATTGTATACATTTGTTACATTAATCGGAGAAGAAGTTGAAGGCGTAAAAGTTATTGATGTTGAATGGATTGACGATACAGCTAAAGCTGCGGATCAAGGCTATTTGCATTTAAGGATTATTGCTGAAGAAAATGGTAAAGTTGTCAAAATCGGTATAGCTGCTATTTTGAATGCAACTGGAAGGTTTGTTGGTGCTGGTTTAAAACGACTTATTGACTACAAAAAATTTGATTTTACTCGCGGATGTCTATTACGTTCGTATCGAATTGCTAAAGGTGCTGCCATTCCACAAGAATGTGTCAGAAAACTTCTCAAAGAACAGGGTGGAGAATGGGTTGTATTGCTAGAAGAGGATATTAAACCTCTTCTAGCAATAGGGTTAGTTTATGAAAAGATTGAAGATTATGATTTGACAGAAGATCAACTGTATGAGTTTGTCGCTGAAAATCGTCTAGTTATTGATAATCCTTTAATCAGAGAAATTTTGAGCGATCCTTCTGGACAAGAGCCAACAGAGTTAATTGATGATGAATTACCGATTAGTATTCCTAAACGAAATTCAGATGATGATGGGTCGGAGATAGTATTGTAATGATTGCTCAATCTCTTGATATTCCTAACGCTCTACGTTTGAGCAACCAAAGCATTGATAATCTTTTGCAAGGTAAATCTATTGCGGCTATACCTCAGCGTTTTACCATTACAGGAAAAGTATTTGCGCTCTATCCTGATCAACTAGATACAGAAACAGTCATAATCTCAGCTTGGGCAAGGTGTGAACAATGCGAGATAATTGATGGATTAAAACCATTAGAGATTATTTCGCATTACATATCTGTACCAACGAAAATTCTACAAGAGATGATTGCAGAGAGAGAATCATTCTTCCTCATGTACTTACGGGTATACCTATTATCTAAACCAATCATAATTCCTGCAAAATCTCAAGGTCAGTATATTGCTTTGCCTGATCGCTTAAAAGTTGATGAATCATCGCCAATATTAAACGATCATGATTTTGCTAGACTCAAACAACGACTAGAAAATCTAGAGCCACCAGAGTCACTGGATTCTCAAATCCACAGAATGCTAGAGGAAGCAGGAATTGAGAAAAAGGTAGATTCAAGTAAAAAACTTGCTTGGATTAAAACAATTTCGACATTAGGCGATCGCAGTATTAAAGAAGATAAAGGCAAAAGCAACTATCAAGCAGGTACAGACTTTGAAAATATTGTTAAGCAAAGTTTGGAATTTCTTGGTTTTACAGTTGATACAAGCCACAAAGGAGGTGCAGGAGGGCTAGATTTGTTCTGTTCAAAACCCTATCCTGTAGCGGGAGAATGTAAAGCAGGAAGGTCAAAGAGTGATAAAGCAGTTGAACAAATAGATAGAATTGCCAAAAGAATTTTAAAAGAAAACTATCTATTAGCTTCTGGATTAATTATTCTTGGTTCTGGTGATGAACCATCAAAGCAGCTTGTAGATTCTGCCATTTCTTCAAAAGTTACTGGATCAATAAAAATCAACATTATTAAAGTTATGACACTACAAAAACTAGTTGAATTTAAAGCTAAATATGATGGCGCAATTGATCTGTTTGAACTCAAGAAATGTTTGCAAGCAGGGCAAATTGACGACAAAATTTATGATTATATCCTGAAGGTTGAAGGCAAGATTAAACTGCGATCAAAGATTGTAGGGGTAGTCAAAGAATTAGTTACTGATCTTGATAGTGAAAAACCTACTGCTCAGGATGTAAAAGTTCACTCCAATGCTACCTTTGCCAGAAATTACAATCCAAAACTAGGTGACCGTTTGGTTTATGAAATCCTAATCGAGCTTTCTTCCCCATTGGCGGGATATTTGGGAAGAGTTGAGAGTGATGGGATAAAAGGCGATCGATTTTACTTTTTGAGAGATTTACCATTCAATTAGAATAAGATAAAAAATCGGAGTACAAACAATGCTTACAGCCAATCAAACCGTCCAAGATGTTTATGTTGAAATCACCCGCAAATTACCACCAACTGCTCGATTATAACTAGCCGCCCTCATCTTAAATGGATTGACCAATTTTGACAAAAATATCATTGATGACAGCGACACTTGGACAGAAGAAAACCAGTTAGAAATAGCTACCTTTTCTATGTAATACTTCACTCAAAGTACTCTTGAAGATGAGGCGATCGCTATAACTTAGATTGCAAGTATGAAACTATAAACTAGCAATATACATCGTAGAAACCATTTTCATCTTTTGCATTCAACTTGTCTATTTCCTTTTGTCTGGTGATTTTAGACCAAGTTTTATTTGAAAATTTCTCATCAAGTTTGCAAATCACGACATCAAGAGCCTCTTTGCGATTTTTCTTCAAAAAACCAAGATTTAGATTTAAAGTCTCATTCAAATCGTGATTTATGGATGCATCGTCAGAATAAATTTTACCGTCAGAATGATATCTGACTAAGTTTTCACAATTCTTGTCACCTTCGATTGGATTAATGGTGATTTCAATATCACTTTTTCTGGTGTCACAATGTTGATTTTGAGGACGCGCTCCTTGATTACCATTACAAGCACCCAGCAAATTTCGATAGTCGAGTTGTAAAGCTGTATATTTTGTCTGAGGTTGCCAATGTTCAATTTTCATCTGTTCAGATGTAATACGGCTCATACAGTAACAACAAATATATCCTTGTTCTTTTAGTGAAGATTCTCTGAGTTTATCTTTGTCTGGATAGTTGTCATAGTCAGCATTAGATTGCGATCGATGTTCGACAAGAGATCGTGGCTCTGATTGTTTTACAAGGATTTTCGTGCAACTATCTGAGTCATTAATTTGCAACTTCTTTGAGCAATCCAACATCAATGTAACAGAATAATGGCGGCGCAAAGCGCTGTAGTATCTTTAAATCATCTCAGTGAAATGAATAACTACCACTAAATTAATAATGTTGAAGTTTGTCCGTAAGTTAACTAGCCTCGTCATCTATACAGGGTTATGTCTGGGAGCAGTCGGCAACATAACTCCTGTTTTTGCTGACGATAGCAGCCTAGGGATTGTCATGCGGCGAGGGCATTTGCGTGTTGGCATTGATGCGGCGATCGGGGGGCCTTATATGTTTTGGGATGCCAAAACTCAGTATTACAACGGATTCGAGCTAGAAATTATTCGTGAAATCGCCTCAAGATTAAATATTGAACCTCGCCCAATTAACGTTCCTTGGTCAGCTCAGCCCGAAAGTTTATCTTCTCGACAGGTGGATATCTTGATTAGCGCAAGGGAAGAGGGTGGGTTAGAAAGTGGCAACACTAAGGGCAAATTTATCGAAACCACATCCTATTACCGCAATGCTCAACGATTGTTAGTTCGGTCTGATAGCGGGATTCAAGTTCGATCTTTGCGAGATTTGATTGGTAGACGGGCGGGGGTGGTTGCCAATAGTGGTGGTGCAGCGATCGCGGAAACCTATAATAAAAACAGAGGCAATGCCATACGTCTATTTTCATCGCGAGATTTAGATCGGATGGTGATGCAACTGCGCGATCGCCAACTTGATGCTCTGATTTTGGATGAGCCTGTGGCAGTTTGGCAAGTTCGTAATAATCCTAATTTTATAGTTGTAGGTGAACCGCTAATTCCGATCCGTCTAGTAGCGGTTATAAATAAAGAAGATGTTTCACTCAAGAAAGCTGTGGACAGAGCTTTAACAGAGATGCGACAAGAGGGTAAACTCGAACAAATACTAAAAAGGTGGAACCTGTGGGAAGGTCAGAAAACTTTAAAATCAACAAAGGACTTGCCAGCTATGGTCTTAGCGATCATTTCGCAGTCCTCGGTCTCCCAATGACCACTGACGCGACCCAAATTCGCAAAAAATTCCTTAAATTAGCTAAGGTACTACATCCTGACGTATTTGGTAGATCTAACGAAGAAAAAGAAACTGCTACCAAGTACTTTTCCAAAATGGTTAGCCCCGCCTATCAAGTCCTCAATAGCGATCGCGATCGCGGCGAGTACTTGGCGACTCTGAGAATGTTTGCTCAGAATAAAAAACAAAAGCAGGAGACTCCAACTCTCACAACCGAGCTTTCTCAAAAACTATATCGCATTCCCCATGAAATCACTTATAAGCAATATGTAGAACAGGTTTCACCTAAGCAATACGAAACCTTAGAGTCAATTTTAGAGTATACCGAACTGCTTAGCGAACTCAACCTTGTATACTTGTTCACTCAAAACAGTTTGAGTTTTACATCGTCCAGCAGCAATACTTCTGGAGTTAATCCAGTATCTCAATCAGTTAGTCAGAGTTCGGCTCAACCCACTGAAGCCGCCAAGCCTGCCCAATCTCCAGCTTTACGTAATCTGAATATGGCAGAGCTATTCATTAGTAAAAAGCAATGGAGTGATGCCATCAAAGAATTGATTACGGCGGAAAAGCTCGATCCTAACAATGCCAAAGTCTATGCTCTTAGAGGGCTAGCGCAAATGAATCAAAATGCCGCTGCGATCGCCAAAGCTAGTTTTCAAAAAGCCCTCAAACTTGACCCCAAAGAACCTATTGCCCTGAAGTATCTTAGCCAAGTGAGCGCTCCATTTAAGCCACCAGAAAAGCCACCAGAAAAAAAAGGTGGACTTTTCGGTTGGGGTAAGAAGTAATTAATTAAGTAACGCGCTTTAGCGCGTTACTTAATTAAAATTAACGAATGCTATTTAGGGCGTAAAGCGCTTTAGATAATCGAGGTGAAGTATTTTAGTTATGTTAGTTAAGAGGCAGGTGCTTTGGATTTCCGAAAACTAAAATACTATCGGCACAATTCTTTGGTCTTAGTTGCTAGTAGCGATCAACAGCTTTTATCGACAATCTCAGAAGTATCTACTGCCGAAAAATATAACTACATCATTGCTAGCGATGGTGAAACAGCTTGGCAATTGATCCTCCAAAAGAAACCCGCAATTATTTTAGCTGACTGGACTATGTCTGATGTTTCGGGCTTAGCTCTGTGTCATCGGACTAAATCCAACTTAGAGCATCCTGATCTAGCAGCAATTTACTTTATTTTGATCGTGGAAGCCTTTAACTACAGGCAACGCCAAATCGGCTTTGAAACAGGTGTTGACGAGTTTTTGGGCAATCCGATTGATCAATCAGAGCTAAAGACAAGACTGAGAGCAGGGCTTCGGACTAGCGCTTTAATGCAGTCCCTAACATGGACAAATCAAAGATTACTCGCCCAAAATGCTCTCTTAGATGCCCTAACTTTATCCGATCCCTTGACTAAGGTTTTGAGTGAAGAAGCCTTTGCTGGAGTAATCCCAAAAATGATGAACCAATTTAGGGGGCATGGTAACTACAAAGGCTATGGCTATTTAAGCGTTTTAATGATTGATATTGATCGTTTTCACGAGACTGTTCAATTCTATGGTGAAAGTATTGGCAACGAATCAATTAAGGCGATCGCAGGTCGTCTTACCCATAGCTGCATGGCAAATAGCCTGATCTATCGCTATGGATTAGATGCGTTTGTCTGTGTCACACCGCATATTGATCTGTCGGACAGTGAAAATCTTACCAATGGCTTACTTGCGAGTATTCGTAGCCATCCGATCGCTGTTTCATCTGGGTTACTTTTTCCTTTAACGATTAGCATTGGTGGGGTCGTCATGGCTCTAGATGCTCAAGATTTAGATGATTTGGAGAGTTCAGACACCAGTTTTGGTAAGTTAGTATCCCTCGCTGAAAAATCTCTTGCCCAGTCTCAAAAGTCTGGCGGCGATCGCGCATTTATCGAAAAACTCTAGGTAATCATGTCAAGTAATAATCATGTCCCAAAGCAAAGCTGATCTAACAAGTAATGGATATGAACCGCAGATTCTGCAAAGAGCCGAGATTGCGTTACGTTGTGCGCCCTTCACGGTAAAGCTTTTTGCTGATATGGCTCTACAAGGTGTAAATTTACGGACGATCGCAGGAAATGAAGGTGTGAAGAACCAATATTTAACTAGCTTTAATAATTTAATTGCTACAGAAAATCCTTTGTTATGGCTAATTCAAGTAGGTATCTTGCGCCGTGAAGTCGATGGACAGGGGATCACTGATAGTTTTAGGCTCACGCCTTTGGGGCATTTACTTTTAGACAAATGGCGATCGCATACAAATTTTCCGATGGCAAGTCTAGGCGATCGGCTGCAAAACCTTTGGGCGCAGATTCAAATATCGCGATTTCTCTAAAAGAACCCAGAGACAAAAAAGCTGTGGCGTGCGCCACAGCTTTTTTGTCTCTGGGTTCTATGGCAGCGCGAGGCGCTTTATAGATGCTATGCATGGAACAAAAAATCACTAAGATCGTCCTTACTAACAATCTTCTGTAGCTGTTGCTACTTGTATTAGGACATAGAACCCAAAGCCCTGTGGCGCACGCGCAGGGCTTTGGGTTCTATGACATTGGCTGTTTCAACCTACGTATCACATTAAGCTGAGAAAAATCACGATGAACATTTTTAATAAGAATATGCATAATCGGTTAGGCAAAAGTTTTCTAAGAACTTCCCTAAAAGCTTCTCTCTCTATTCTTGCGGCAACCTGTACTACAGTTCCTTTGTTTGCCAACTTAGAAGCGATCGCTTCTTCTAAAGATTTATCTTCTGCGCCCAAAATTGCTCAACTATCACAAGACTGGCAAACAGGAGTCAGACTTTTACGGCTACTTGATAATTCAGGAAACTTATCTAGTATCGGAATTTTGCTGGATATTGCCAACAAGCCATCAACGACTTATGCCAATGCGGTTTATCAGCTCTATGTGCGCCGCGCTGGAGAATGGCGTGAGGTTTACACTAACTCTGGCGCAAGACTGTTGACCAAAAATGCAGGGCGATATCTTGCCCCTGTAGAGGTAATCTCGCTGAACTCATTGAGCCAAAGAATCTCTCTAGATGATATTTACAATGGCGATCTCAAGGCGATTACCAGTGTTCGCTATGACTTACCTAATGGGGTAAAGGATAGAAAATTTGAAATCGAGGAAGTCAGATCTTTTTCTTCGATAGTTTCTATCAGCTCATCTGAATTAAGCTCTGGTCGTATTAGCTCGATCTATAACTCATCTAACAATTCTTCAAATAACTCGTCCAACAATTCTTCCAACAACTCCTCAAATAATTCTTCAAATGACTATGGATTGTCAGATCGGGACTTAGGGATCTCGAATGGGTCACAAACCACTAGTTCTCAATCCAATCAAAACGTCGTTGTTCAGACATCTAATGTCCAAACATCTAATGTTCAGACAAATAACAACTCTGTCATACCTGTACAGCCGATCATTATCTCTGATAGATACGATGATGACGACGAAGATGATGATTATGACGACGACAGACGTGGCTCCAGAAGAAATCGCGATGATGACAATCGCCGCGGCAGGAATAGAAATCGCCGAATTCCAGATGGAGTTGAACTGTCAAGTGCAAATCCGAATCGTGGGCACTTCAGCTTAGCTGTCTTACAAAATCAGCCTCGTCTATCTCAGGTGATTGCCCGTATCTCTCTCAAGTCAAAACGTCCTAAGGGCTTTATTGCAGAGCGTTTTGTGGGCGACTATCGATTTAACATCAATCAACGCGCTACTTTTATCCGAGGACTCAATCCAGGCGATCGCCTAGTTGTGCGTTTATTTGACTTGCAAAATCGTCCCCTTGGCTATAGTGAAGTTCAGCTACTCAAGGACTTCTCCACAATCAGTTTGATTTTGCCCAGTGACCCTTCAGCTTATGGCACATTGCGAACTGTCTCTGGGATTGACTCTAGACGGAACGGCAAGATTGATAACAACGTTAGGGTCTACGATTATTTCACAAGAATTCAGTCAGCCCCATCGATCAGCCAAACTGTTGTTCGGTTCCTACCAAGCTCTCAGGGTATTCCGTTAAATCTATTTAATTTTGCAGGTTTACCACAAGCTCCCAGCCAGTTTAGCTACACCAATGCTTTTACTAAAGGAAACTACTCGCTGATCAACCGTACGATTAATGTTTTTACTAGGGATATGCCTCCTGTGATGCAGGTGCTACCTGGACGACTGACATCGCTAATTCCCATTAGCAATAGCCAAACCACGATTGAGGTAGTCAGAAGCATTTTGAGCTACAAAGATTTGCGCCCGAGCGGTATTCCCACCATTTTCTAAGTTTAGAAAGTCAAAAACCTAATAAAGTAGATGGGCAAAAGAAACCTTAAAACCCAAAAAGCTGTAGCGCACGCGCAGCGTGCGTTACAGCTTTTTGGGTTTTGGGTTCAATTACGCCTACCTACATAAGTGAGTTGCGGCGCTCCGCGCCACAACTCACTTATTACGAGTGGAGGTGCTTTGCACCTCCACTCGTTTTTTATTAAAGCGTATCTACGCTTTTTGGAAATAGGTATTAAGCTTATTACCTATAGCTGTCGCCAGTCTTGTTAGGACAATCCAAAACCCAGAGACTAAGTTGCGGCGCTTCGCGCCGCAACTTAGTCTCTGAGTTTTATGTTCTAATACACTTGGCGACAGCTATAAAATCCAAAAGAGAGAGGCGGCGCGTCGCCGCCCTCTTTTGGGTTTTGATTTGTCCTGATACACTTAGTGACAGCTATATATTCAGCCCTTAACTAGCATATTCAGGCTTATGTTTAACGCAACTGAACTTTTAATCAATAACTTTGTCGATCAGCTCAAGACAGGCTATCACCGTACCTACGGTGGCTATCTCCATGACTACGAAGATATTATTGGCTGGGCTGGTAATATGGCTCTCGAAAATATTGCGAACAGTGATGCCCTCTATCACAATGTTGAACATACAATTTTGGTAACCCTAGTTGGACAGGAGATCTTGCGCGGCAAGCATATCCGAGAAGGTGGAGTCTCTCCTGAAGACTGGCTGCATTTCATTATTTCCCTTGTTTGTCACGATATTGGCTATGTCAAGGGGGTGTGCCTTCAAGATCGCAATGGAAAGTATGCCACAGGTCTTGCCGATAAGATGGTGGAATTGCCTCCTGGCGCTTCTGATGCAGGATTGACTCCTTACCATGTCGATCGCGCAAAGCTTTTTGTAAATCAGCGATTTGCTAACCATGGCTTGATCAAGGCAGAAAAAATTTGTCGCAATATTGAACTAACTAGATTTCCTGTACCAAAAACTGGCGATCATCAAGACACTACTAATTTCGCAGGGTTAGTGCGATCGGCTGATTTAATTGGGCAGCTAAGTGACCCGCGCTATCTCAAGAAAATTGGTGCATTATTTTACGAATTTGAGGAAACTGGTGTAAATGCAGCTCTCGGATATGCTCATCCTGGTGATTTGCGCCGTAACTATCCCAAGTTTTATTGGACAAACGTATATCCTTTTGTCAAGGATGCTCTGTACTATTTATCGCTAACCCAACAAGGTCAAGAAATAGTCGCTCACCTGTATTCCAATGTGTTTGTTGTGGAGCATGAAAAGCTAGAAGCTTAAGCTTGGCTGTTCGGGCGAATTAATACAATTGGGGTCTGCTCAGCCGCATTACCTGCGGGATTCATCAGTAAAGCTTGATTTAGCAGATTTTCTGATACTCCAGAAGTAGCCGCTAAAACCTTAACCCGCCTGAGATCGTTCACATCTACGATCGCAGCTTCTAGCCCTGTTGCTGTCTTAATCTCATCAACTACAGATTGGGGATTTTTAGGGCCCAATACAATAAATTGATCGTAGGGCGGTAACGTGCCAGTGAGATCATCAATCAGCCGAGCTTGCTCACCAGCCAACATATAAAACACTCCAGGAATTCTCAAGAATGCTTTGGCAAGTGCGCCAATGACAAATGCAAAACTCACGCGCCATGCTCCTGACTCATTAATTAATGACTGTAAGCCACAAGCCGTAGCGAGGCTAGAAGCACTTTTGAAGTAGTAGCAAAGCCGCTTAGCTAGCCATTTAGGATGGATATCGCTAGGATGATAAAAATTGCCTTGCATGATTGCAATCGGTGTTTCGGCGATCGTGACAATATCTCCCGATTGGGCATGACTCATCACATAGCGCTGCATTACCTCTACAGGATTATCGCCTGCGGACAAAATATGCGTGCGAATCGGTAAAACATCTGCGTCAGGTGTTGGTCGCCAACGCTCTCTTGGTTCGGCATCGGGAAATTGGAGGGGGACAATGCAATGTTTAGTTTTTTGCTCGCGTCCTGCTGGTCCATAAATCGTGTAGTGAACCCTTACCCAGACACTTTTTAGTTCTTCGAGATTTTTACCGTTGATGTCAATCTTCAGATTTACGCTAATGCTGCGACTGGGCGTGACAATATATGACTCCCAATAGTTGTCATTGCGACTGGGGGAGATATCAGTAGGTTGCGATCGCAATTGGATTTGGGTATCGATGCCATCAAGACTGTTACTGGAAAGCAATGATAGGACAGGATTAACTTCTACTAAAAAAACATCAAGGTTTCGAGTTTTGTTTGTGGCGTTTAGTAATAGCTCTAATTGATAATGTTCTGGCTCGTAGGTGATAAATTGCCAATTGCTGCTATCAAATTCTAGTAAGTTGCCTTGTCGAGTGGTGTACTGCCATTCAAACAATAGCCATAGTAAAAAAATTAAGCTGCCAAGGATAGCGATCGCAATACCTAATCCGATCAAGATATTCATAGTCCTCTAATTTCGCCGTAAGTAGGCGGCACTTCCTTAAATTGGGATAACTCTCTAGTCTCGACGAATAGAATGCTTCAAAGTTTTGCAAAACTCGGCGATCGCGTGTAAGCCACCATCTGGCTCTGCTAACTTCTTAACCATCGCGCTACCCACGATCGCCCCATCCGCATTCCAATCAATGACTTGCTTGGCGTGTTCAGGTTGCGAGATCCCAAACCCCACGGCGATCGGCTTATCGGTAATTACCCGAAGCTGCTCAATCATTGTCTGTACACCTTTTGAGACTTGAGTTCTTACGCCCGTTACGCCCGTAGCACTGACGACATAGATAAAGCCCTGTGATTTTTCAGCGATCGCGGCACATCTTTCAGGAGGGCTAGTAGGCGCAATTAGTAAAATCACTTCAATACCAGCTTTTTGAGCAGGTTCGAGCAATACATGGGATTCTTCGAGGGGCAGATCGGGTACAACTAGACCTCTTACACCCGCCTCATAGATGGTTTGCAAAAACTTGTCTACACCAATATTTAAGATCGGGTTGTAGTAGGTAAATAAAATAATCGGCGATCGCAGTTCGGGCGCAACGGAGCGCACTACGTCTAAAACCTTGTCTAGGGTTGTCCCATTTTTTAGCGCTCTGGTTGCAGCCGCTTGAATCACGGGACCATCAGCTAGGGGATCGGAGTAAGGAACTCCCAGTTCAATCAGATCAGCACCGTTTTGATCTAAGATTCGCAAAGCTTTGGCTGTTGTCTCTAAGTTAGGATCACCAGCAGTAATGAAAGGGATCAGAGCAGCTTGTCCTCTAGCTCGCAGTTCTTCAAATCGAGCGGAAACCGATATCATGACGTAAAAATTCCACAAAATGTAGTTGGATATTATAGTAACGCTTCATGGTTACTTGAGATAGCAATATCGCTGTCGCTAGTTTTGTTAGGACATAAAACCCAAAAGAGGGCGGCGGCGCTCCGCGCCGCCTCCCTCTTTTGGGTTTTATAAAAGCGCAAAGCCCTGTACAGCCTATTGAAGCTTTAAAGGGTACAAAGAGATTTTTGAAACTGAAAAATAGTAGGTTTTAGGTTGCGTCAAGTCCCTAAACATAGTAGAAAGTAACCATGGATTTATCTGAGACTGACTCAAGATCAACATAATTTCAGTTAAATATTTAGTCATAAAAATTAGTAATAAAAAATGGCGTTAACTATGGCGCAAGTCTTTGGAGAATTCACAGAAGATTTTTCGGAAAGAAGTGAATTTTTAGTTTTAGGGTTTTCCCCATCTTCTTTGCCAATTCAGTCGCGGTGGAAAACAAATGGACTGTCAGCCGACTTTTTGGGAGATTATGTCAAAAACTTTTTCCCAGGCGATACTAGTGCTGCCGTCAGTAAGCAAACTGAGATCCGCTCTGCGGTTAGCTTTATCGCTAATGAACTATTAGAAAATGCGATGAAGTATAGCAACAAGGGTTCAGGACTACCAATTAATTTGGAGATCCATTTATTTAGTGATCGCCTGATATTTCTTAGTAAAAATAGCTTGCATGATGAAGCGATCGCTAACTTTCAGGCATTTTTGCAAGAAATCCTCACCAACGATATCGGCGAAATGTATGTTAATCAGGTTGAAAAAAGTGCGGCTAACGAAGATTCAGAAAGCTCAGGGCTGGGCTACCTAACGATGATGATGGACTATGAGGCACTCTTGGGTTGGCAATTTGAAAAGATCTCCAATCCAAGCTCTGTGACAATGGTGACAACAATGGTACAGTTACCTCTCTAAAGCAGACTCTAGCAAAATCATCCACAAAAGAGCCAAAGAACGGATATCTAAGAACATAAAGTCGGTAATACTTGATTTTGCCCATCTTTAAAGATCAAGCCATTTCTATCGCCAAAATTAAGTCAAATTGTTATTAGGAGTATTTAAAAGAATGGAAGTTAAGGGAGAGGACTACCGAGTTTGGTACGAACAATCAGAGTCCACGATCTATTGCCAAGGCTCGTTAAGGTTAGCAGGAACTGACGAATATGCACCGATTGTACAAATTTTGGAGCATACAATCGAGCAAGTACCTGAAGTGATTATCTTAAACCTCTGCCAGTTAGAGTTTTTAAATAGTTCAGGTATTAATGTTCTATCTAAATTTGTCATTAAAGTTCGGCAAAAGGAAAATATTGGGATCACGGTCAAAGGCAGTGAAGACATTCCTTGGCAAGGAAAATCATTAAAAAATCTACAACGCTTGATGCCCAGCCTCAAATTAGAGTGGCAGTAAGCTCAAAACAAAAAAATTAAAAGTGTGGCAAAGCCACACTTTTAATTTTTTTGTGCTGTACAGCGCTTTGCGCTTTTGTAAAACCTAGATAAATTTTTGGAAGTGCCGCGAAGCGGCACTTCCAAAAATTTATCTGTACCTTTTAAAGCCTCAATAGACTGTAACTTAAGGATCGCAAATTAAATAAAATCCAAATATGATTCGGCGGGCAAATCCCGCCGAATCATATTTGGGTTTTGAAACGCATAAATTATTTCGTTTGCGATCCTTACTTATTTCCAATTACTGAAACTTGATGGAGCACTTCACGACGAATATTCTCTAAAAGAATATTAATTTCTAAAGGGGAAATATGCCCACTGTCCACTTCTTTGCCTGATACCTGCGATAAAAAGATGAGGATTTGTTGCGGTAATAACAGAGTTAACCCATTTTTAAGATGCAACTCTAACTTACGCAATCCTGTCCCTACAGGATAGTTGCTATATTGCCGCAACCCCTCAATAAATTGCCCACCCGCATCAAAATAACTTAAATTGACATATCTGTACGCAGGCGGCTGTCCACGATATCCTTCTAGTTCTTGCTGCAAAAACTGCGAGATTTCCAAAAAACCTTCGCTTTGAGTAAATGCTAATAATTGTTCTAAAACTCTAGTAAAAGGTAACTGATTGACTGCTTCTTCTGGCTCTAGCTTGAGTGAAAGGCTAGCTAAGATATGCTCGAGGCTGCTCGCAGTAGTGGACTCTGGAAGTGACATATTAATTTTCTCTGGAATTTGGGAAAGTGCTTTAAAACAAAACCCATAAGAGAGTTACGGCGCTTTGGGTTTTGTTTTTGTCCTACACATAACTTGCTACTCCCTTTTCAGTGAAAGATTAGCGGTGCGGCACGAAGCGCCGCACCGCTAATTCTTGGGTTTTAATGTTTATTCTTATACTGGGAAGGGAGTAATGTTATAGAATGATTATCAAAATTATTTTTGCGTAGAGTCAATGATTAGCTCTGAGATTAGTTCTGATCAAGTTATTAAACCAGAAGTAGACATACCCAAACGCGGTATGCCAGTGACAATCATCACAGGCTTTTTGGGCAGTGGTAAGACTACCCTACTAAATCATATTTTACAAAATCAACAAGATCTTAAAGTTGCGGTTTTAGTAAATGAATTTGGAGACATAAATATTGATAGTCAGTTGCTGGTTTCCGTTGATGAAAACATGATGGAATTGAGTAATGGCTGTATTTGCTGCACGATCAATGATGGCTTAGTCGATGCGGTTTATAGCGTGCTAGAGAAAGGCGATCGCATTGACTACATGATCGTTGAGACGACAGGCGTTGCCGACCCTTTGCCAATTGCGTTAACCTTCTTGGGGACTGAGCTACAGCATTTAACCCGCCTTGATTCGATTTTGACTGTGGTTGATGCTGAGGCTTTCACTAGCGAACATTTCGATAGTGAAGCAGCTTATGCTCAAATTATGTATGGTGACATCATTATTTTGAATAAAACTGATTTGGTTTCTGAAGAAAAATTGCAAGAACTAGAAACCTATGTCAATAAAGTCAAAACTAAGGCAAGGATCTTGCGATCGCATTTAGGGGTAGTGCCGTTACCACTGATCTTAGATGTGAATATTGACCAGTCCGCGATCGCCTCAACCCAAAGTTCTAGTCAAGAGTCCGATCACCACGAGCAGCATCAGCACACCGACCACGATCATGGTCATAGTCATGCTGATGAACATAGCCATGATGACCACTGCGAGCATAACCATGACGATCATCATCACCATTCTGATCACCTAGAAAACGATGGTTTTATTTCTATTTCATTCCAGAGCGATCGCGCCTTTGACCTTGACAAATTTCAGAATTTCTTAGACAAAAAACTTCCTATCGATGTTTTCCGAGCTAAAGGAATTTTGCGATTTGCCACTATCGATAACCGCTATGTTTTTCAACTTAGCGGCAAACGCTACGAGCTGAAGGTTGATGATCGCGCTAACCCCGTAAATACTCAGCTAGTAATTATCGGGCGCAATTTGCAGCGTGAAGAACTAATCGCCCAGTTAAATGAATGTCTTGTTTAGCTATACCTATCACCTCAAAAGCCAAAAGAGGTTGGCGGCGCGGAGCGCCGCCAACCTCTTTTAAGTTTTGAGGGCGACATTTTGCGTCACTCCTTCAAGCATCAGAATTATGCGTGAACAGATAGGCGATCGCATAGTTGATCAGCTTGGATTACTCCTTCAACACGATCCACAGGAGCGCCGTCTTTAAACAAAACTAATGTTGGCAAAGCATATACCTTGTACTGAGAAGCAAGGTCTGGATAGTTGTCCGTATTAATCTTCACGATCTGTACTTTGTCCTTCATCGTCTCGCTCACCTTATCCAAGATCCCTGTCATAAGTTGGCAAGGTCCACACCAAGGGGCATAAAAATCTACGAGTACAGGCAACTGAGAACTTTCTAACAGCTCATCAAAACTACCAAACTGCTTTTTAACTGACATAGGGCGATCGCTCCTCTAAAAACTCAATTCTATAACAATAGTTCGGACAGTTTAGGCAACGATAACGACATAAGAGCAAAGCTTGTGGAAGTTGGGATGAGATTTAATGGCAGTAGGCTCCAAGTCTAACAGAGAAATAAATCGTTCCAGCAAATGTCGATTGAGGGCAAGCCTCTTGTAGGAAGCCATTGAAAAAACAAAGGGGAGTTCAGGATGAGAGGATTGATGAGATTGCCAAGACTGAAACTTAGCAAGATTAAGAGCCAGCAAACAAGCATTGAAATGAAAATCAAGTTTGGTCAAATCACGAGCTTGACAATCAGCTAAGCCCATAAACTGCTTAGCATCACGAAAGATGAATTCAATCTGAAATCTGGACTTATAGAAAGACAGAATATCCTTTGCGTCAATGTTGATATCGGTGGAGAACAAAAGTATTCGACCAGTCCGACTGGGGTTACGAGAGTCAAGGAGATAAGCAAGACGAACTTTTCGTTTCAAGCTCAACGACCAGACGACCACTGTGTACAAATGCAGTTTTGGCTCGATTTCAGTCACAAATGTCATGCGCGAAAC
>JBBQRB010000042.1:0-18043 GCA_038215315.1 Pseudanabaenales cyanobacterium | reverse complement strand
CCCCCCCCCCCCCCCACCGCTAATCTTTCACTGGGAAGGGAGTAAGAGAAGAGATGACAGGATCGGGATCAAAATTAGAAATAAAAAGAGGAGATAGCTAAGAAAGCCCAGTCTATGGTTGCCAGCTAGCGAGATCGTGTCCAATATAGTCAGTCTGCATAAGAAACTCCTAAGTTCCAGATAAAGCTCGCAACTCAGCATCCATAAAACTGCGATCGCCTAAAACCTTGAGCATTGGACCAAGTGCGCCAAACTGAACTATGCTCAGCGAAGCGGCTGGTACATCAATGCGATCGCGATATCTGCCCATATCAATTCCCAATAAACCACAGAGAATGACGCGAATCGTTGCCTTGTGGGAAACGACTAATACATTACCCGATGGATACATTTCTTGGATTTCGGCAACTGCTAGCGAAGCCCGACTTGCCAATTGCACAGCAGTTTCGCCGCCCGTCGGTGGATTCCATGCAGGTTCCGTTAACCAACGTAGATAGTCTTCAGTATAATTCTCTTTGACAAACTCATTAGTTAGTCCTTCCCATTTACCATAGCGCAATTCTTTCAAACCATCTCGAAATTGCATTTCCATACTGATCGCTTCACACAACGGAGTTGCCGTCGCGATCGTGCGTTTCATCGGACTGACAAACACAGCATCCCATGCAATTTCTTTATGGGCCTTGGCAAAATACTCTGCCATTTTTTGACCATTATCAGTTAACTCAGGATCAATCTCGCCACAATAGCCACCAGTACGACTATAGACAGTTTCACCATGACGGAGTAGATACAGTTGTAAGCTCATATTTCTCTTGATTAGTTTAAGGGTTGTGCGGCACATCATGCCGCACAACCTCACTTGATTTTAATGAGGATAACGCCAGTTGACGATTTCGGGTTTGTCGATGCCATGCTCATAGGCATATTGACGACAATCGATTTGCTGATTGAGCAAGGCTTCCTTCGCATGAGCACCAATATCTTTTAGCTTCGGCACACGGTCAATCACATCAATCGCTAGACTAAAGCGATCCACTTGGTTGGCAATCGCCAATTCTAAAGGCGTATTGATACTGCCTTTTTCCTTGTAACCGCGCACATGGAGATTTTTGTGATTGTTGCGGCGATAGGCGAGACGGTGAATCAACCAAGGATAACCGTGGAAGTTGAAAATAATTGGCTTGTCAGTAGTGAAGAGCGAATCAAAATCGCGATCGCTTAACCCGTGAGGATGTTCTGTATTGGGTTGCAACTTAAACAAATCCACAACATTGATAAATCTAATCTTCAACTCTGGGAAATGCTCCCATAATAAGATCGTCGCAGCTAGAGCCTCTTGAGTGAGAATATCGCCACAGCCGACCATCACCACATCAGGTTCCACACCTTGATCGTTACTTGCCCAATCCCAAATCCCTAAGCCCTTAGTACAGTGCTTAATCGCCTCATCCATGCTCAAGTATTGCAAGTGCGACTGCTTGTCACAGACAATTACGTTTACATAGTCAGTACTACGCAAACAGTGATCAGAGACCGATAGCAACGTATTTACATCGGGCGGTAAATAGACGCGCGTTACTTCTGCACTCTTGTTGACGACTAGATCCAAGAAGCCTGGGTCTTGATGGGTAAAGCCATTGTGGTCTTGCCGCCATACTGTTGAGGTAATCAAAAGGTTAAGGGAAGCAATTGGCGATCGCCAAGGAATCTCTCTACTGATTTCCAACCATTTGCAATGCTGGTTGATCATCGAGTCAATCACATGGACAAAGGACTCATAGGTAGAGAAGAATCCATGTCTTCCTGTCAGTAAGTATCCTTCTAACCAACCTTCTAAGGTATGTTCGCTGAGGACTTCCATCACCCGTCCATCGGTGGACAGTTCGCCGCCGTCAGCATCTTCAGGCAGATATTCGGCAATCCAGAACTTTTTACTGACTTCGTAAATTGCTTGTAACTTGTTGGATGTATTCTCGTCAGGGCCAAATACACGGAAATTATCCATGTTTTGACGCATTACATCGCGCAGGAAGACACCCAAAGGCTTGGTGTTTTCGACTTCACTTGCCCCTGCCTTATCAGTTTTCACTCCATAACTGCGAAAATCTGGCATTCTTAGATTACGACGGACTAAACCACCATTAACGATCGGGTTAGCACTCATGCGGCGATCGCCTGAAGGAGCGAGATCTTTCAGTTCTGGAATCAACTTACCCGATGCATCAAACAATTCATCAGGTTTGTAGCTTCGCATCCAATCTGATAGCATTTTTAAATGCTCAGGATTGTTTTGCACTCCCGAAAGTGGAACTTGGTGCGCTCTCCAAAAACCTTCGACTTTGTGACCATCAACTTCCGCAGGTCCCGTCCAGCCTTTAGGAGTCCGCAATACAATCATCGGGAACTTTGCCCTTATGGGAATTCCTGTGCTGCGAGATTCTTGTTGAATGCGTCTGATCTCGTTAATGCAATGCTCTAGTGTGGCTGCGATCGCCTGATGCATCGACTCAGGGTCAGAACCTTCCACAAAGTAAGGTTGGTATCCATAGCCAATAAATAGACTTTCTAACTCTTCATGACTGATCCGCGCTAGCACGGTGGGGTTATTAATCTTGTAGCCATTCAAATGCAGAATTGGTAGGACTGCGCCGTCACGAATAGGATTAATGAATTTATTAGAATGCCAAGCGGTTGCTAATGGACCCGTTTCCGACTCGCCATCGCCGACCACCACTATCGAGATCAAATCGGGATTATCAAATACAGTTCCATAGGCATGGGAAACGCTATAGCCAAGTTCACCACCTTCATGGATCGATCCAGGTGTTTCGGGCGTACAGTGGCTGCCAATCCCACCTGGAAAAGAAAATTGTTTAAAGAAGAGCTTCATTCCTTCTTCATCTTCGCTGATGTTGTGATAAACCTCAGAGTAGGTTCCTTCTAGATAAACTGGACCTAAAACTCCTGGTGCGCCATGCCCAGGCCCTGCTAAAAAGATGGTATTCAGATCATATTTTTTAATTAAACGATTCAGATGAGTATAGACAAAGCTCAGACCAGGACTTGATCCCCAATGTCCGAGCAAGCGATTTTTGATATGCTCTGGCTTCAGAGGTTCCCGCAACAGGGGATTCTCACGCAGATAGATCATACCGATCGCAAGATAGTTGCAAGCTCGCCAGTAGGCATCGATTTTTCTTAGTTCTTCGGTACTGAGAGGAGTTCCTCCGACGGTGGAGCGGGCATTGCCATAGCAACTAATTAATGTATTTGACGATTCTATGTCAGTCATTTTGAGAGGAGTTGATACCATAAAATTACGATTTGTTCCTGTCGCTAGTTTAGTTTTGTGACTTCTGACTCCACAACTTTACATGAGGATAATTAACTCTTTGAGATGTATACATCTCTTTTAAGATTTAGGATTTACGCGAAATGCTACTCCCTTCCCAGCATAGGACTAGACATTAAACCCAAGAAATTATTGTTGCGGCGCGGTGCGCCGCAACGTCTAATCTTTCACTGGGAAGGGAGTAGGACAATTCATAAATTGTCCTTACGATGAATGCGGATTTCAAGGCTTTTACATCAGTTCTAAGTAGGTATGGCTATGGCGCACGCTGCGCGTGCGCCACAGCCGTACCTACTTACTCAACTACAAAGTTAAATAGATAGAAGACAACCAAGATTATAGATTCCTTTAGGAATGATCTATCACTAAGTAGGCAAGCATAGTTAAACCCAAAACCCAAAACCCAAAAAGCTGTAGCGCACGCACAGCGTGCGCTACAGCTTTTTGGGTTTTAAGGTTTCTTTTGCCCACATACTTAAAGGAACCTATAGACGTAAGTAGGTGAGCATAATTAAGTTAGAAAATGGCGTTGCCATTTTCTAACTTGTTGTAACTAGCCCCACGTTGACTAAATAGTAGACTTACGAGTTATTGCGGATAGACAAAATTAATGCTTAATGTTTGGTGTGGGCTAAAAATTACTAAAAACTTGATAAGATTATGATATAAAAGTATAAATAGCATTACTGATTTAATTGTGAAGTACATGGATCTCAACTACTAATAGTCAGCTTAAATCTGATTTTTATTATTTAAAGACCCATTGATTCATACCTAAATCAGCAACACTAAGTCCACAAACATCTATACAGTCTCTTTTTTGAATCAGATAACTAATTGTCAAACAAGAAAATTATCTAACCATCTTAGAGATTGATGAATTGTCAGGGGGCTTAAGATTCATCCATATTCAGCTTAGGGAGTAAGTAGACACTATGAAAGGTAAATTTCATAAACAACAGCTGCTGTCTCTTTTAAAAAAATTAGAGAGCATATCTTTTTCTGGGACTGTGCGTCTAACTTTAGAAACAAAGGAGGGTCAAACATCTAATTGCATTCTGGCTTGTCGTAGTGGTCGGCTAATGTATGCATTGCCGTATTTACCAGATATTCATACAATTGTTGACTTTCTTCAGCATAAATTACGTCGTCAATGGATCGCTCCAGCAGTAGAGTTTGCCTCACGGCAACTAAAGGATAATCGCTCAACACAAGAGTTGATTGAGCGATTGATCGCAATGGAATTATTTACTTGGGGGGAAATTGAAGCAGTTTTTTATGCCCAGACTATTGTGCATTTGGAGAAATTTTGGAATTGTGCAGGAATTTTTTGGTTAGAAAAAAACTTAATTCTAGAGTTACGCAGTGCTTGGCAAATCAGCGATCTCTTACTTGAGCTTGCCCATCGTCAAGATCGCTGGAAAGCAATAAAACCCTTGATTACATCAATGCAACTAGTTCCGCATTTATCATCAAATTTTGAATGCACGAATATTCCATCTGGTGTCAAAAAGCATTTAACTGAGTGGGTAGATGATAAGCGATCGCTAGAAGAAATTGCGATCGCTCTGGATAAAGATCCTTTGCAAATTGCCTATTCCTATTACAAATGGGTACAAGAAAAATGGGTTTCTTTTCAATCAAAACTTGATACTATGCCTTTAGTGTTGGCGATCGATGACAGTGCAGTAGTCCTACAAATGATTCAACGCACCCTGTCTTCGTCCTGTCGAGTGGTGGTGGCAAATAATGCAGTAGATGGATTGAGCATCTTGTATCATCAGCCTGTCAAGCTATTGTTACTGGACGTGATGATGCCCGAAATTGATGGCTTAGAAGTTTGTCGGACAATTCGGCGAATGCCACAGTTTGGGAATTTGCCAATCATTATGTTGACGGGGAAAGATGGTTTTTTTGACAAAATGAAGGGAAGAATGGCTGGCTCTAATGAATACATCACGAAGCCCTTTGAAGCGGAAAATCTAAAACAGGTTGTGCGTCGATATCTCTCTCTGCCTAACCGTGAAGTAAAAGTTGAGCAAAAGCCCGAACCAAAGATTGAGCAGAAATTCCAGCCCAAGGTTCAACAAAACATTCAACAGAAATCGAAACAAAAGACTGTAGGGCAAACACCTGCTGAGCAAGTTGCCGCTAAACAATCTCCAGTAAAGGATCAGATGACTACTCGAATTCAATATCAACTTAGTTCCTAGTAGTTCTTAGTTCACAGTAGTTATCAAGAGAGATGTGATGTCAAATCAAGAGTCTGTAGAAACGTCTTATGTTATTTTTTCGTTGCATGGTTTGACCTATGGAGTCGATGCGATGACGGTGAAGGAGATTTTCTCATTGCCAGAGTTAGCGATCGCCATTGATGCCCCTGACGATATTGTCGGTTTGCTTAACCTGAGAGGCAAGTTAGTACCTGTCATGGATTTGAGCCGCCGCTTTGGTTATCCATTTCAAGAATATAAGTTAGAGGATTCGGTAATTGCGATCGAGCAATCAGGGGAAATGGTGGGAATCGTAGTCAATCAAGTGCGGGAGGTGATTTTGATCGCTTCAGAGGCGATCGAAGGTACGATTTATTCTCGCCATCCTTCCAAGCTCATCAGCAGTGTGGCGAAGTTAGGAGCTGAGAATATTGCATTGCTCAAAATTGAAGCATTGTTTGACTATACTGATACGGTAGAAATGCTCGCGACTAGCTCAGCCAATTTAAACTCAAATCACTTAAACCAAGATGATACTGAAGATTTAGCATCATTAAGGGAGGCGATCGCTAAGCATTGGGTACAAAGGCAAGGTGACTTTTTTGATACTTTCTGTTCCCATGTCACCGAAAGCGATCGCCAGATTTTTCATACTCGCGCTGAGCGTTTGATGCAAGTATCACAGCGCAATGACCTAGTAGATTTACGTCCTCTGGCGGTGGTCGGTCTGGGCGATGAATACTTTGGTTTAGATTTAGAGGTCGTGCGCGAGTTCACTGAGTTTCATCAAGTTACACCAATTCCCTGCTGTCCCGATCATGTAGTGGGCAATATCAATCTGCGCGGCGAGATCGTGACGCTAATTGATATTCGTCGCGCTCTACATATGCAAATGGATACGCAGAGCCAGACCTCTAAAGCGATTGTTGTCCATGTCGATGATCTGGTCTTGGGGATTCCTGTAGAGCGAGTGTTTGATGTGCTGTACTTACAAAAAAGCGACATCAAGCCCAATCCTGCGGCGACTAGTGATGGCGATCGCGATTACTTGCAAGGCACGTTTCTCTATCAAGAAAAAATGATGGGGATCTTGAACCTTAACAAAATATTTGCAGAGGGAAATCTCTCTGTAGATGAGGAGGTTTAAGAATTACGAATTACGCGAAAGAGCAGAATGCAGGAGCAATTCATGAATTTCTCCTGCGATAAAATAAAGCTTTCAAGATATTTTTGCGTAAATTCTCAAAATCACAGCAATTCTTCACTTGCGCTTCTTCACTGGCAATTCTCAACGATTTAAAACGGAACTATATTAATTTAGGATTAAGGTATATGTTTAGCAACTTGAAACTCAGGGGTAAAATGCTACTTGGTTATTCTGTGCCAGTAGCTCTCATTGCAGGATTGGCATTCGGGGTCTATTTGACATCGCAGGAGGTGGGCAGAAACTTGGATAGAGCCTCAAGAGCAGAGAGTATTGCTAAGGCAGCTTCAGAGTTGGAATTGAGAATAACCGAGATTGTAAGACAATCGCGGGGCTATGCACTGATCGTCAATAAGGAATTGCTAGATCGCTATGAAAAATCTGTCGAGGACTTACAAGAATCTAGAAACCGTGCCTTGGCAGCCTCCAAAGATGCTATTCCTGAACAAAGGGAACGTATAGAAAAGCTAGTTGAGATTTCTTTACAGTATGAAGCAATTACCCGCACGCAGGTCGGAGCCGCCAAAATCAACAATCGTAAAATCGTCTTGGAGACAGTGGTAGATGGTGTAGACCTACTCACATCCATTGATGAATTATTAGCTGCGTTTAATAATCGACAAAAGGAAATCGTCACTAATGCCGAAGCAACGACTAAAGCTTCCTTAAACCTTTTGGTGGCATTGTCAGTAATCGGCGCATCGATATCTTTAGTAATAGCCCTAGTGATCGCATTTCTGATTTCGTCAGCGATCGCCAATACCGTCAACCAAGCTGCCAGCGAAATCGCTAGTTCTTCGGCACAGATTGCCAGTGCGGTCGAGGAACAAGAACGCACCGTCTCGCAACAGGCTAGCTCAGTCAATGAAACCTCAACCACGATGGGTGAACTTGGTACATCGTCTCGCCAATCTGCCGAACAAGCCGAAGTCTCGGCATCAGGCGCTCGTCATGCCCTTTCGCTTACTGAAGGCGGCACAAAAGCCGTGCGTCAAACCCTCAATGAGATGACTACCTTAAAAGATAAAGTGGGCGCGATCGCTGAACAAATTTTGCGCCTCAGCGAACAAACTAATCAGATCGGGAATATCTCAGGACTAGTGGGCGACCTTGCCAACCAAACCAATATGTTGGCATTGAATGCCGCCGTAGAAGCTGCCCGTGCTGGCGATCATGGTAGAGGCTTTGCTGTGGTTGCGGAAGAAATTCGTAAACTTGCTGATCAAAGTAAGAAGTCTGCGGAAAAGATTAACACTCTAGTTTCGGATATCCAGACCGCGATCAACTCTACCGTCATGGTCACCGACGAAGGTAATAAAACTGTCAATGAAGGGCTATCCCTCGCTCGTAGCATGGCAGATACTTTTACAGGTGTCTCTGACTCGATCAATAACGTATTTATCAGTAGTCAACAGATTTCGCTCAATGCCAAACAACAAGCGGTAGCAATCAATCAAGTTGTGGAAGCGATGAATGCAATTAACCTCGGTGCGCGGGAAACGGCTTCGGGTGTATCCCAAATCAAAGTCAGCACCCATCAATTGAATTCTGCGGCTCAGAAGTTGCAAGCGGTCGTGTAATCATGAGAGTTTGCCTACGGCAGACTCTCATCTTCCAAATAAATATGGACTGAGTAATATGTATATCGAAGATGAAGAACTAAGAAATATTTTTAAAATCGCTAGTGAAGAACATATTCAGAAACTAGAGGAAGACTTTCTATTTCTCGAAAAAAATCCTAATGATCAGGCGCACCTAGAGGAAGCATTGCGAGAAGCGCATACCCTCAAAGGTGATGCCAGAATGCTAGGAATTTCGGGTGTGGAGACGCTCACTCATCAAGTTGAAGATTTGTTGGAATCTGCGAAACGAGGAGAATTAGAACTATCGGGCAAGATACTTGATCGCCTTTATTTAGGGCTAGATGCCATCAGGAAATTAGTGCATGAGGCAATTACTGACGAAGAAGCCCGAATAAGTATTTTTGAAGTTTTAGCACAGTTGATGGGAGCAGAGATTCAGCAGGAAGCAACTAAGGTTGATAGTGATCCTTTTGATGATATTGGCGACGTGATGATGAATACACCAGTGATCAAACCTAATGTCATGATCGCCGCAAATGTCCCAACTGCCGTAAATATGAGCCTTAGTAATGGCAATGGTCACAAAAATGGTAATAGTCAACAAGGGCTTGCGATCGCGCCGCTCCTACCAAATAAAGCCAAAAAACAGATTGCCACAAAAGTACATCCTCCAGTAATTACAACTCCGTCCCTGAGTACAGAACCGCCAACACTTCAAGAAAATCCTGCTACGCGATCGCCTGAACCTAATCTTGCTAATGGCAATAGTAGTAGCAAAGGCAATTTGAATCCCGCTGCCACCTTTAGTGAAACCGATAAATATCGCATTGACACAATTCGCGTTGACCCTCAAAAGCTTGATGCATTGATGACCCAAGCAGGGGAGCTGACTGTAACCAAAATTCGGATCGCCCAACGACTCACTGAAATCGAAGAAATTATTGGACTCTGGGAAGAATGGAGCCGCGATACCTTTGTCAATCGTCTCGCCCTCGGAAAAAATCATGGTAAAGACGCATCACGCCATGGGTTGAGTAGTGAAACCCATACCTCTCAAAATGGATCTAATTCCTTTAATTCTAAAGATGCCATCTTCCATCGCCGTCTCGAAGAGAGACTCGAGTGCCTTGGTCGTCAACTTAATCATTTACGCCGCAATACTTACGAAGACACGGCTCGTTTAGATTCGATTTCAGGCGATCTCAAGGAAGGTATTCGTACTTTACGATTATTACCGCTTGCGACAGTATTTAATCTATTTCCGCGCATGGTGCGAGATCTTGCCCGACAACAAGCTAAAGAAGTCGAACTAATAATCGAAGGTGGCGAGACTTCGGCCGATAAACATATTCTCGAAGAAATCAAAGATCCTCTCATGCACCTGATCCGCAATGCGATCGATCATGGCATTGAATTACCTTCAGAGCGCGAAAAAGCTGGTAAGCCCAGAGTTGCCACCATCCGTTTAAAAGGTTTGCAAAATGCTCGTAGTATCATCATCGAACTCAGTGATGATGGGCGGGGCTTAAATATAGAACAAATTCGTCAAGCGGCGATCCAACGGGGCATCTGTCGCGAAGATGAACTGGCAGTAATGTCGGCAACTCAAATTCAAAATCTGGTGTTTACCTCTGGCTTTTCCACCCGCCTTGCCGTCACCCAATTGTCAGGTCGTGGCGTGGGGCTAGATGTGGTGCGTACCAACATCGAACGACTTAAGGGTGATGTCTGGGTAGAGTCAGAGATCGGTCAGGGTTGCCAGTTCCGAATGCAGATTGCTACCACCATTGCCACCACCCATGTCTTGATTGCCGCCATCAAAGATACACCCTATGCCCTCCCTGTCGAATTTGTGCAAACCACCCGCTTGATTTCTCGTCAAAAGATTTTCTCAATCGAAGGCAGCCATACGATTACGATTGATGAGCATCCTGTCTCGGTAGCTTGGCTGTCGGATTTGTTAGAGCTAGATATTAGCGATCGCCATTTCAACAGTAAATCTTTGCCCTGCGTGATCCTCAAAATTGGCATGGAGCGGCTCGGCATAATCGTCGATGCCTTACTGGACGAGCAAGATGTGATGATGAAACCCCAAAGCAAACTTCTAAAACGGATTCGTAATGTCACAGGTGCGACAATTCTTGGTACTGGGGAAGTCTGCATGATTTTAAATCCATCAGACTTACTAAAATCAGCCCGTAAACGTGCAGGCTTTATGTCAACCATTAAACTGCTAGAATCCGTACAACGCAAGAAAGTAATCTTAATGGTCGAAGATTCAATAACTGTTCGCACTCAAGTCAAGCGCATTCTCGAAAATGCGGGTTATGAAGTCATTGCTGCGGTCGATGGTCTAGATGGTTACGAAAAATTACGCGCAAAGTCTGTGGATGCTGTAGTTTCCGATGTTCAGATGCCCCATCTCGATGGTCTAGAACTGACTAGTCGGATTCGCCAGCACAAAGAATATAATGATCTCCCTGTGATTCTGGTTACCTCCCTTGCTTCAGAAGAGGACAAAAGACGTGGTGCAGAGGTCGGTGCGAACGCCTATATTGTCAAGAGTGCCTTCGATCAAAATGTTCTCTTAGAGACACTAGGGAGGCTGATTTAAATGGCTAAGCCACCAATTCGGGTATTACTCGTCGATGATTCGCACATTGCCTTAGAAATCTTGCAACGGATTCTCTCTCAGGCTCCAGATATTTTCGTAGTTGGTTGTGCTAAGGATGGAATTGAGGCACTTGCCCTTTTGCCACAGGTCAATCCCGATGTGATCTGCACCGATTACCATATGCCACGCATGAATGGCTTGCAGCTTACCGAATTGGTGATGATGAAGTATCCCCGTCCTATTCTTGTAATTAGTATTTCTGTACAGTCTGAAGATGCGCGGACAATTTTCAAAATGTTGGAGTCGGGTGCAGTTGATGTATTTCCCAAACCCAAAAGCGGTTTGGTTGAAGATTACCAAAAAATTCAACATGATTTAATCGAGCGCATTCGGGTACTATCTGGAGTTTCCGTATTTACTCGCACTAAGCGCAATACCTTACTTTCCCTAGAGAAACAAACCTACAAAGAACCCGCTCCACCTCCAGTATTTTTTGCGATCGCCCCCGACGCGCAGATTGTCACTATTGGAGCCTCTACAGGTGGGCCTCAAGCATTGCAAACCCTACTGACCCAAATTCCTATCGGTTTTCCTGCGCCGATTGTGTGCGTGCAGCATATTAGCCGAGGCTTTTTGATGGGACTGATCGATTGGCTTGGTTCCCTTTGCCATTTGCCTGTCAAAGTTGCCGTGCAGGGTACTATGCCCGAAGCAGGCATAATCTACTTCGCGCCAGAGGATCGTCAATTAGAGTTTGATGATCAGGGACGCTTCTTTTACAGTGCAGCGTTTCCCGTCGATGGGCATTGTCCTTCAGTGACCGTAACTTTTCAAGCCGCCGCCAGAGTCTATGGCGCGAAAAGTATCGGTATTTTATTAACTGGAATGGGACGCGATGGCGCAACTGGCTTACTAGCAATTCGTAAAGCTGGTGGTGTAACGATTGCCCAAAATGAAGCTACAAGTATTGTGTTTGGAATGCCACAGGTTGCGATCGAGATTGGTGCTGTTCAAAATGTTCTTGCCATTCAAGAAATCGCGCCCTTTGTGATGAACCACATTCTTACTACTCAGGCAAGATCAACCGCTTCATCATGGTAACAATTCCTCAAGCAGTTCTAGATCGATTAAAAGCAGCGATCGCTGAGCGATTTGGCATATATATTCGTTCTCAAGACGATGCGCCTTTTAGTAAAAAAATTCATGGTCGGGTGCAGACGCTCAAACTATCCACTTATGAATCCTACTGTGATTTATTGACTAGTGCCACTGATATGAGTCAATCAGAATGGCGCGAACTCATTCACCAAGTCACGATCGCGGAAACTTATTTCATGCGCGACAAGGGACATATTTATTTATTGCAAAGTAATATTTTGCCTGAGTTAGTTAAGGCGCAACAAGCGAATAAATCGCTGCGAATTTGGAGTGCGGGTTGTTCGACAGGAGAAGAAGCCTATTCGATCGCCATTCTCTTACAAGAAATAATTTCTGATATTCAAAATTGGCGATTGCAAATTATTGGTAGCGATCTCAATCCTGAAGTTGTGCAGAAAGCAAGACAAGCTGTTTATAGTGAATGGTCGTTACGCAGTCTCACTGACAAACAAAAAAGTCTATATTTTACGCGGCAGGGGACTTTATGGAGACTCAATGAAAACCTCCGTAAGATGGTGACTTTTTATTCTAACAATCTCATTGATGATGACTTTGGGCGGACTTCCACCGACTTTCATAATTTCGATCTGATTCTTTGTCGCAATGTGTTTATCTATTTTGAACCTCAAGCAATCAAAAAAGTTTTGCGCCGATTTCACGCAGCGTTAAAAAATAATTGCTATTTGATTACGGGACATATGGAACTGCATGGACAAAGACTACAGGGACTTAAAGTGAATGTATTTCCCGATGCGGTGGTTTATCAGAAAGATCCTACTAATGTCTGTGGCACCAACTCTTATGACTCCAACACCTATACCAGTCCTAATTTTCGTGACTATGCAGCCACTAATACAAATCCTCCTCAGCCAAATCATGCCAATATATATACTTCTCCAAGTTCCCTAAACACTGCTCAACCCCAGTACAGTTCTGCAACTACTTCACCTTCACCAGAACTTACCAATTCCACTTGGGAAACCTATCGCCATGCCTCTCATAATTTGGCTGATCGCATTGCCCCTAGTCCTCAAAGTCACGATCTATTGGAAATCAAAACCGATTGGGATCGTCTCGCTGCTGCTGAGAGTGCGATCAGTCGTGCTGCATATCGCGAAGCCTTGCGATATTTAGAACAAATCCAAGAAAAGCGTTTACATTTCCCGAAAATCCATCAACTCAGCGCCATAACCTATGCGAACTTGGGCGAACTAAAGTCTGCTTATCATCATTGTGAGGAGGCGATCAAACTCAATCCCAATTCGCCGAGAATATATTACCTAATGGCACATATTGCCGATGAGATGGGCAAATATGATCAGGTCAAGCAATTGCTAAAAAAAGCAATTTATCTCGATCTTTACTTTGTTGCTGCCTACCTTGCCCTTGGCGATATCTACGGCAGGGAAAGCGATCGCGATCGCTCATTAAAAATGTATCGTTCTACCATCGACATTTTAAAAGCCTTGCCCAGTAATGAGATTGTCCCTGAAACTGATCTCACCCCTGCGGAATTAATTCCCCAAGTAGAAGAGAGAATGCGCTGGAGCGGCGTTGGGTTTTCATTGTGAAACTAGAAGATGAGTTGCGGTAAGAAGTGCCGCAACAAAAAAAACATCAAAAAAGAGGAGGAACGCTGAGCGTTCCTCCTCTTTTTTGGCTTAATTTAGATTTAGCTTAGATGAACTTAGTAATCGAAGTCTCCGCCACCGCCCATTGCGCCACCGCCGCTAGAACCCTTATCTTCAGGCTTATCAACCACAATACATTCTGTAGTCAAAATCATACCCGCGATCGAAGCCGCATTTTGCAACGCGGAACGAGTTACCTTAGCAGGGTCAACGATACCCGCAGCAAACATATCTTCAAACTCACCAGTTGAAGCATTGAAGCCAATGTTAAAGTCCTTCTCACGGATGTTTTCCGCGATGACAGCACCATTGAAACCAGCATTTTGAGCAATGCGCTTAACAGGAGCAGACAGAGCCTTAGAGACAATGATTGCACCAGTCAACTCTTCACCTGTGAGGTTAGCAGTTGCCCATTCTTGAAGCTCAGGAGCCAAATGGGTGAGGGTAGTACCACCACCAGGAACGATACCTTCTTCCACAGCTGCCTTAGTTGCGTTAATCGCATCTTCTAGACGAAGCTTACGATCTTTCATTTCGGTTTCTGTTGCAGCACCAACCTTGATTACGGCAACACCACCAGACAACTTCGCAAGACGCTCTTGCAGCTTTTCCTTGTCATAGGAAGATTCAGTTTCTTCGATTTGACGACGAATTTGATCAACGCGAGTTTTGACTGCGACTTCATTGCCATCAGCAACGATAGTGGTGCTGTCCTTGGTGATGATTACACGGCGAGCTTTGCCCAATTGGTCAAGCTTAACGGCATCAAGGCGTAACCCTGCGTCTTCGGTGACGACTTGAGCGCCTGTAAGGGTTGCCAAGTCTTCGAGCATGGCTTTGCGGCGATCGCCAAAACCAGGAGCCTTAATCGCGGCAACATTGAGAACGCCACGGAGACGGTTAACAACAAGGGTTGCGAGAGCTTCTTTCTCGATATCTTCAGCAATAATGATCAAAGGACGACCAGAACGAGCGACTTGCTCAAGGACAGGTACAAGTTCTTGCACTAGTGCAATCTTCTTATCGGTGATCAGCAGCAATGGATCTTCAAAGGAAGCTTCCATACGCTCAGTATCAGTGACGAAGTAAGGAGAGATATAGCCTTTATCAAAGCGCATACCTTCGGTAACTTCCAATTCAGTTACCATCGACTTACCTTCTTCAAGGGAAATCACACCTTCTTTGCCAACTTTGTCCATTGCTTGGGCAATCATTGCGCCAACTTCTTCATCGTTACCAGCCGAGATAGTCCCGACTTGAGCGATCGCCTTGGAGTCTTCAATAGGCTTAGCGTGTTCCTTAATCTTGCCGACTAAGAAAGTAGTTGCCTTGTCAATACCGCGCTTGAGGGCGATCGAATTAGCACCAGCCGCTACATTACGCAAGCCTTCTTTAACCATTGCGTGAGCCAAGACGGTTGCAGTGGTGGTTCCATCGCCAGCCGCGTCATTGGTTTTAGACGCTGCCTGACGGATCAGGGCAACACCTGTATTTTCAACGTTATCTTCTAATTCGATTTCCTTGGCGATGGTGACACCATCGTTCACGATTTGAGGAGAACCAAACTTCTTTTCAAGAACTACGTTACGTCCCTTGGGTCCAAGGGTTACGGCTACGGCTTCAGCCAAGATGTCCATTCCACGCTCTAGGGCGCGACGTGCATCTTCGTTATAAATGATTCTCTTTGCCATGATGTTTTTAAATTTGGTAGTAGTTAATGGTTGGTTAATATTTAGCGGTTAGTTAATATTTAGCGGTTAGTTAATACTTAGCGGTTAGTTAATACTTAGCGGTTGGCTTATCTACTGATAAGTATTACCGATAGATTTTGCTACTCTACAAGCAATGTAAACAAGCTTCAATACGTTAAAAGCTAGGAGCTAAATTATGAAACGATCGCTAAAATGTCTTTTTCGGCTAGCAAGACATACTCATCAGAGCCAAGTTTAATGTCTGTACCAGCGTACTTAGAGTAAAGAACTTTGTCGCCAACTTTGACTTCGAGGGTTTGGCGATCGCCTTTATCGTCTAGCTTGCCAGGTCCTACTGCGGCAATTTCTCCGACTTGGGGTTTCTCTTTTGCGGTCTCAGGCAAGAAAATTCCACCTGCGGTCTTTTCTTCTTTAGCGCTTACTTTGATAAATACACGATCAGCTAAAGGCTTGACGGTAGTTACGTTTAATGTTGTTGTTGCCATTGTTATTCACTCAGTTAACTAGCGTTTAGGGCTTTGCATAGAGTGTTTTAGCACTCTAGGTGACTGAGTGCTAATTTAACCGAAAGGGTTGCAAGGGCTATAGTGTGGTTTACCGAACTCAACGATACGTTGCGGCACGAATCGCCGCAACTTACTTCTTGGGTCTGTAGATATGGCTGTTGCCACTTGTATCAGGTCAAATCAAAAACCAAAAGAGGGTTACGGCGCTTCGTGCCGCCACCCTCTTTTGGTTTTTATACTGGCGACAGCCATATATCATCGCAAAGGGCTATAGGCTGAAAGTTTTATGCAGGTTAATATGGCATTGACTGACTATTAGCTACTGCTCTTTACCATTGTTTAGTGAGACCTCATGACAACTTTACTAGCCTTAGTTAAACCGTCTAATGTGGCTACCTATTTTCAAAAGATTAACTTTCAAAAGATTAACTTGCAAAAGATGCTAAGCATTAGCGCCATGTCTTCTATATCGCTGCTGCTTAGCAATTGCTCCATACCCGAATCTGCGACTAAACCTACTGCTGCGTCTACACCTCAACCCGCGATCGCTGATGTGACAGTGCAGACAACATCTGTCAGTGACAATATCCAAAATCAACCAGTTAGCTTTCAAAAGATTGAAGTTGTTAAAGGGTTAGAGCGCCCTTGGGCTATGGCTTGGCTACCAGATCAGACCATGTTGATTACAGAACGGGTGGGAAGAGTACAAATGCTGCAAAATGGGAAATTACAGCAGGTTCCGCTAAGCTTCCCTAACCTATATGTTGCAGGACAGGCAGGGCTAATGGATATTGCCTTACATCCAAAGTTTTCTGAGAATAAATTTGTTTACTTTACCTATGCCGCAGGTGACTCTCAGGCTAATCGGACTAGCATTTTAAGAGCAAAATTTGATGGTAAAGCCTTTAGTGAGCCGCAGGTGATTTTGGAAGTAAAGCCAGACAAATCTGATAGTCAGCACTTCGGTTCGCGGATGACTTGGCTACCCGATGCCACGATGTTGATTGCAATCGGTGATGGTGGCAATCCACCATTAGAACTGAATGGCGAACTAATTCGCGCCCAAGCCCAAAAGCTAGATAGCCGTCTTGGTAAGATCTTGCGAATTAATGATGATGGAACTATCCCTAAAGATAATCCTTTTGTGAATACTGCTAATGCTGACCCTGCGGTTTGGAGCTATGGGCATCGCAATATCCAAGGGCTATTTGTCGATCGCCAGTCTGGGAAAATCTGGGCAACCGAGCATGGTGCGCGGGGCGGGGATGAGCTAAACCTAGTGGAAGCAGGAAAAAACTATGGTTGGCCGCTTGTGAGCTATAGCCAAGAGTACTTTGGCGGTGATGTCTCTAATCTCAAAACTCGCAGAGATATTCCTGAACCAAAAGTAATTTGGACTCCATCGATCGCTCCTTCAGGACTGATGGTATACCAAGGCGATCGCTTTCCTAGTTGGCAGGGTAGTGTTTTCGCTGGTGGTTTAGTTTCAAGAGATGTTGTGCGGATTAGCGTGAAAAATAATCAAGCGAAGATTCAGGAATCGATTCCCATTGGACAGAGAGTGAGGGATGTGCGGGAAGGTAAGGATGGATTAATTTATATTTTGACTGACGAGCAGAATGGACAGCTAATCCGCATTCAGCCTCAAAAATGAAAAGTGTGCCAACACTTTTCATTTTTGAGGCTTTCGCCAGTCTTGGTTACAGCGCTTTGCGCTTTTGTAAAGCCTCAATAGGCTATAGCCAAAAGAGAGATAAGCGGCGCTCCGCGCCGCCTCTCTATTTTTAGATCGCAGTAGTCAGTTTTGTTAGGACACAAACTCAGAAGAGGAGTTGGGGGGGGGGGGAGCCCCCAACCACAGCGGGTTGTTGGGTCAATATAAAAACCGGTTTTTGAGTGACCCGTAAAAAAAATTTTTTTGGGGTGTTTTGTTAGAGCGATTGGAAGAGCGAATTGAACGTGGTGAGTTGATGATTCAAGTGAAGTCTTCCGAAGGCGATCGCACTCTTAAGCGGATTAATATTGCGATCAAAACTTTAATTTATGCTTGTTTAACAGGATTTTTAG
>JBBQRB010000041.1:0-18224 GCA_038215315.1 Pseudanabaenales cyanobacterium | reverse complement strand
TTACACCCACCCCTGTTGGTTTTGTAACAACCCCCAGCCTAGTTTTAAACCGTCCCCCTCATCCTAAATTAAAACCACTTCTCTGTATCCTTTAAAGTTTCAATAGACTGTACAACTATCGAATCTATTTCAACTGTGAATTGGCGAGATAATTTATTTCAAAATCGCATTTGTAAGTTTAATTTAAAATACAACTTATTATCTTTTTCTATATATAATTTGCCATATCGATGACGAGTAGTGGAAGGAGTATCCAATTTTATATTTTCGTAGAGATATTTTTTTAACGTTTCTATATCAATAATATGAAATGCAACGTAATCGCCATTTCTTTTAATTACAATATTACCATTTGCTTTATAACTTCCATCCCATTTACTACCTGCAAAAAAACCTAGTAGAACATTAACTAGCAATTTTTTGATTTTGTATTCAAGTACAGATTTATCCCCATAATTTATTTGTTGATTAAGTAATTGTTGTCCGTCAATCAAATCCACAATCTTGGATATGTAGCTAATTCTATTTTTATAAAATGCCAAGAGAACGTAAGCAATAATTTCAGGCATAAAAGAATCAACCATTTTTAAGTTATAGGTCATAGCATCTTTTTCAGCACCAACATATTTGAATCTTCCACCCGATCCCTCAATAGCCTGTATTCTGTCTCTTAATTTTGTGGCTGTATTAATGCCATTAATTTTGTCAATCTCAGAGATATGCAAATTTTCAACTTGAAAAATAAAATTTGTATTTCCTGAAGCATTTAACAAAGTTGGTTTCGCACCTAGATAAGACTTTATTCCAAACCCTTCATTCTTCTTATTTATAAACTGGTTAGAGATATCTAGTAGAATATCTGCTTTCTCTAAGCTGCTACCTCCTTTAATTACATTAAATCCTAAAGTATTTCGAATGATTGAAAATTCTTCTAAATCAAATGTTCCAGTTTTATTTTTTATAGCTTCTATAATCTGTTGTATGACTTTAGGTGTAATAACTTCCAAAATATTAACAGACTGCCTGTAGCCTGTACTTTTATTAACTATTTCAATTTGTGATTCGTCCAAAATCAAAAATTCTAAGTCTATATTTTTAGTTGTAACTTTATGAATGTTAAAAAAATCTTCTTTAGGATTTAAGTCAAAATCAGCTAAGTACAATTGCTGTTCAGCCAATAGCTTGACAAAAAGCAGTAATTCACTCCACTCGCCCTTGTTGTAAGTAGTTTGCATATTTACACCATTAGTATTTAATAAGTTTTCATTTAACAGATTTTCATTTAGTAATTTCATATAATCGATTAAATTATGTCCAATCTCTTCAACCACATCAACAGCAACGCTATTACCTAGTTGCTTAATTGCTTGCGTATCAGAAACAGGGAGATGAAAACTATCAGGAAAGCCTTGCATCTTTTTGGCTTCTACATGAGATAAACGGCAGACTTTTCCATCAACAAGATATGCATCCCAATTACGGCGATCTCCAATTTGAGAACCTCTACCACCAACTCGGATTGTAAAGCCAATATCACGACTACATTTACCACCCCACACATCACTCATCGTAAACTTTAATGACTTCGGAGCAGGAAAGTTAAACCCTCTCATCAATCCTTCATCTCTAAATCCCACAATAAATACTCTTGGGCGCAGTTGTGGTAATCCATAATCAGAGGCTTGTACAACTTTAAAATAAAAAGAATAACCCAACTCATTTTCTAAAATATCGTGAATTATATTAAAAGTTTTTCCTGAGTCATGACTCACTAAACCACGTACATTTTCTAAGAAGATCGCTTGAGGTTTTTTTGCTTCGATAATATCGACAATATTAAAAAACAAATTTCCGCGCTCAGATTTGTGATTATCTTCAAATCCTCTTTTATAACCAGCTTGACTAAAAGGTTGGCAGGGAAATCCAGCACATAGCAAATCAAAATCAGGAATATCACTTGGCACAATAGTCCGAATATCACTATTAAATAAGCCATTCAAAAATAATTCAGGTGATATTGCTTCAAAATTATGTTGATAAGTTTTTCTAGCTTCTAGATCTATCTCTGAAGCAAATACACATTTGCCGCCTAAACGATGCATAGCCAGATGAAACCCGCCAATACCTGCAAATAAGTCGATAAATGTGAATTTACTAGCCATTAGTTTTGTAGAGATAGAAAATCAAATAGATTCTCAAAGTTTGATATTCTCTTGCCGCTGAGAAACAAGAGTAGCGCGGTAAAGCCTCACAACTCTTGTTTCTGATTTTATTGCTTCTAATTCTTTTAGTAGGAAGAGCGTTTTAACCAAAGGAAATGATCAGATAGGAATCTTGGAATTTTGCCCCTGTGGCTTGTTTGCCAGCTAGCTCATCTGGCAAGAAAATATTACGGCGCTGATCACCCGCCTCGATGGTTACTTCGGGTCCTTGTTGAATTAGTTTGACTTGTTTTTTCGTAAATGTCGGTAAAAACAGTTTGACTTGTCTGGTTAACGGATTGATATCAATTGCACTTGGGGCTTGGCTTGGATGCATTCTCTCAGGAATTGCAATCTCAACAACTTGGTCTGGAACTTCGCATATTTTGAGCGGGGCGAAACTAGCTTCTAGGCTCTGCTCCGATGCATTACGGACAAATACACCGCCGACAGTTAGCCCAATTTGCTGAGCGCTTCCCCATAAATACTGTGCTGTAGAAATAGCATAAGGATCATCGGTCGTTACTAAATAAGCAGCTACGCGACTGGGATCATTAACGGCTTTTTGTCCACGGGTGAGTACTGATGACATCTCACCTGCTTGTTGAGAAATATCATCAGTACTGGAGACTTGCAGAATACTTCTTAAAATTGGTTCTACAAAGGGGGAAATTGCTTGCCCGATGGCTGAGCCTGTGAGTACCTGTTTAAAGCGGCGTAAGTACCAACCTAATATCTCTGGCATTCCCAGCATTCTTAGGGTTTCTAGATCACCAAGCCCATCGTAGATAATCACATCGTATTTGCCTTCAGCATCACGTTCACGCAAGAAACTCAGCCCCAAGGCTGCATCCATCCCCGGTAAAATGCCAAGCTCTTGACCATATACCTCTTTAAAAAAAGGAGTCCGCAAATACTGACTCTCTAGCCCCTTCATCTTGTCCCAGTATCGCTCTAGCAACACAGTGGACTGTAAATATACAGCCGAAAGGTTAGGCGCAACCAACTGCGGATCGCTAGTTAAGTCAGCACCAAGTCTGGTACTAAGATCATTTCCAGCCTGTTGACCAACATACAATACTCGTTTGTTTTGGGAATAGGCTCGGGCAATAGCGATCGCGGTTGTCGTTTTGCCAACACCACCTTTACCGAGAAATGTCAGAATTAGGCTCATTTGGCTGCTGTACTAACTTTTTTAAATGAGGACTGGGAATAAAACTAGGGACAATCACTTCAGGAATGGCGATTGGCTGATGTGTACGAGGATGACTGCCGATGCGGGCGCGACGACGGCGCACACCAAACTTGCCAAAATCACTCAACATAATTGACTGGTGATTTGCTAAGGCTTTAGTGAAGCAGGTTAAAACTGCTTCAAGGCTAGCTGAAGCCATGCTGTGGCTTAGTCCATCAACCTCTGCCATCATGCCCCTAATGATATCTTGACGGTTAATATCTGCCATAGGGCAAGCGGTTAATTAAACTAAATTCTAAGTGTATGGCGCTAATTAGATTAAGCGCTTGAATTAGGCAAAGGCTTAATCTAATTAGCCACTGATTCTAGCTCATCGGCAAAGAACCAAGACTTGCTACTATCAGGAAATTTAACGACATAGCCCCACTTGCTACCATCCAAGATTTTTTCTTCTTTGATTACTCCGACTTCGCCAATCTTATTAGAGATAGCCTTGCCGCTTCCATCTTTGAGACTACGAACACGAACCTGTTGACCAACTTGCATAATGTTTGCTTCTCGTACCGAATTCAATAAATCTATTGCGTTTTCTTTAAAAAGTTTACATTATTGTGATCGCCTTGGTGATTAGGGCCCAGCAAAACCAGCTTTACAGTTTCACTATCGCAAACTTAGAAAACTTTAAATATTTTCTAGATAAGTAGCTAGGCGAAATAAAACCCAGAATCCCAAAAGCTATGGCACACGCGCAGCGTGTGCCATAGCTTTTGGGATTCTAAGGTTTCTCTAGCTACGACGACGTAGTCTCGGACGATTACGTTCAGCTTTGTCGCGCTCGTAATTAATTAGCCTGCCGTAGTAATCATGCTTAGCAAGGTTGAGCGATAGAAATACATGCTCTCTTGCATTGCCAAAGCCTTTGCGATTAAAGAAGCTGATCGCGGGGGTATTAGCGGGATCTGTATCGACTAGCATCAGCCTTACGTTATCCTCAATCATCCTCTCGATTATTTTATCGACAAGGCGATCGGCAACTCCTCGGCGTTGAAAGTTTGGGTTTACTCCGAGCCAAGTAATATATCCATAAATCCAAGAAGCTTTATTAATGATGGTTCCCAGCACAAATCCCGCTAATTGGTGATCAATTTCCGCGACTAGGCAATATTCAGAATCAGTGTTATACATTCCGATTACTTCCCACTCGTCCCAAGTGCGGTAAAGGTAAGGATAAAGATCGCTGGTAAATAGCTGCTCACCTAAGTGAAATATAGGTGCAATATCATCAATATTCATCTCACGAACCAACACAGCGCTACTTTCACTGCGATCGCTATCTTTCTCAACGGATCGATTAGGCAACTCAGTCATAGTCCTTTCCCAGTGAATAATTAGTAATATAACTGTCACCAAGTGTACTACTCCCTTCCCAATGAAGAATTAGCGGTGCGGCGCGAAGCGCTGCACCGCTAATTCTTGGGTTTTAATATTTATTCTTATACTGGGAAGGGAGTAGGACACAAAACCAGAAACGAGTTGCGCCGCAACTCGTTTCTAGTTTTGTGTCCTAACAAGACTGAACCACCCATTACTAATTATTCATTGGGAAAGCAGTACAGCCTATTGAGGCTTTAAAGGGTACAGAGAAACTTTTGAAAGTGCTGCTTCGCAGCACTTTCAAAAATTTCTCTGGGTTTTATAAAAGCGCAAAGTGCTATATGGGCAATTTATAAATCAAAACCCAAAACAGTAATGGCGATGCTTTGCGTCGCAATTACTGTTTTTGATCGCTAAGGGCAATTTTTAAGCTTTCAGCTCTAAAATCTAGAAGAGCTTAGCAATAGATCAGAAGCCAAGGTTACGGCTAGGTCAGTATTGGGATTGACCGAAGTAAGGGTCACACTGTCTCGACCTAAAAATAGACCCAGCAATGCCCCAATCCCAGCTCCGCCCAAAATTTCTTCGGTGGCAAGAGCGCGATCGCCTGTGACAGCAGAGATTGCTGCTGCTGCTGCTGCACCAAGAGCAGTATTGCGAAGGAGTGTACCAGTACTAACACCGCGATCGATTCGCTCGGTTGTAGTTACAATCTTGGACACAGCATTGATAGGAGTTCTTTGACCATTAGCAAATACTAATTCGTTAGCAAAAAACTGTGCGCCGCCAGTGACAGTTCTCAATTCACCAACAACTTGCGTGCCAGTAGGGATCAACATCCCACCTTGGGAGTTAACAATGTTTTGAGACACACTCAGCGATAGTGGAACTCTTTCATCAGGACCCAACAAAATTTTGTCCTTGGAATACTGCACAGAGAGCACATTGCCAGAAGGGATTCTGACTTGGTTCTGTACGGGAGGAGTTGTAGGATTATTGCCAAAGCTAGGATTATTGCCAAAGCTTTGTCCCACAATGTAAGGCGATGAAATTGCGTTAGCTTGCCCCGATCGCACTAACCCCTGATAGATAAAGGCGGCAACTTCAGCCCTTGTTGCAGTCTGGTTAGGGTTGAGAAACTGCACATTGGGGTAGTTTACTACCATGCGATTTTCAGTGGCGGCGGCGACACTGTTCCTTGCGTAGTTGGGGATGCTACCAGAGTCAGAATAGCTTTGTAAAATCGATTCAGGCTCTCGGCTGACTGCGTAGTTAAGCCCATTAGCCAAGGAAACTAAGATTTGTACCCGTGGAATATTCTGAGTGGGTTCAAATACATTGCCTGGATATCCAGACATAAAGCCAGTGGTATAAGACTTTTGAATTGCGGGGGCTGCCCAATAATTGGAGGCAACATCGACAAAGGTAACGCCGCCACGAATCGGAGCTTTGTTCATCGCTTTGCTAAGCATCGCCGCAAACTGCGCTCTAGTTACTGGGTCATTAGGACGAAATCCTCCGTCAGGAAAGCCTCTGATAATGTCTCTAGAAGCAAGCTCTTGAATGAAAGTTTGCGCCCAGTAATTAGCTGGCACATCATTAAATATTGTTTGAGCGGATACCGCAGATACTCCAGTTAAGCCAATAGCTGAGCTAAAGCCAAGAAAGGCGATTAATGTGGCGCTAGAACCTTTACTTTTATTAATCATTTTTAGTTATATTCCTGTAGTTAAGTGATTTTGTTTGCTCACTTAAGAATGACTAATCATTGGAAATAAATGTTCCTAAAAAAAATTAAATATCTGTATACAAAAAATATTTAACAAATTGCAATTAATATTATTTTTAATAATTTAAAATCTTAAAATCTTCTCTAGGATTACTTTCTAGACTAAATATGTTCTTTAAGTATAATTATGAAACAATACAATTCACTCATCAATCAAACATAAGAATCAGTCTAAAGAAAGATCAGAAATTGAGTATTTTATAGATAGTTTAGTTAATCAAAAGCCCCAAATCAATTATATTATTTGGTTCCATATTATTGCTATACAGCCTATTGAGGCTTTGTGGAATATACTCCTTTCCCAGTGAAAGATTAGACGTTGCGGCGCGGTGCGCCGCAACGATAATTTCTTGGATTTAATGTCTAATCCTATGCTGGGAAGGGAGTAAGAAAATTTTTGAAAAAGTGTAAAGCGCTCTAGATGACTTGCGATCGCTATAATTTAGTGAGGCTTTCGACTTTCCACTTACCATCTTCAAAGCGAAAAGTACATACATACTTGCCTGTAGATGACTTCGATTGCTCAGGGTCAACCTTGCCATTGACATATAGAGTGGGGCTTTCAAAAATTTCCACAGTCAAGTTAGCTTGATCGTCTTGAATCCCAAACGCACCTGCGCGACTGACGCTAAACTCACCATATTTATAAAAAGCATTATTACTTTGTAGCCAGTCGAGCGCTCCTTTGCGTTTTGCGTATGCTTCCCCTGTGGTTAATTCAGCTAGTAGTTGTCGATCAAATGGTGGGGCAAACATCATCCCCTTGCTTGCCACTAATTCGGTAACGATATCTACAGCATCATCCTCAGAAAATGCCGTAATTTGCTCTTGAGGAACATCAGGAGAGAGGCTAGGTTCAATTATTTCTGGCTCATCAGTTGGTAAAACTGCTCTGGGTGAAGGTACAGGAGCAGGAGTTTCTGTAGGACTAGGTAAGGCAGTCTGAGGCAAGCTATTGGGAGTATTTACAGTAGCTAAATTTCTAGAGCTGCGCGTCGCCATGATCGCCCCGATCGCAACTGCCATCAAAAAAGCTCCTACCCACAATAGCCACCAGATTTTTCTACTCTCATTTTTGCCGCGCTGCGTAGTGGGGCTTGTGGCTTGCACCGATGCTTGTTTTGGCGGTTGATTAGCTAATTGCTCAGTCGATTTAACAATAGTGGGAAGATTGCTTACCTGCAACTGAGGCGGGAATGTATATGGCTTTGACTGCGCTAGGGGAGTAATTTCTGTCGGAGGCACATTATCGTTATTCGGTAAATTTGCACTATTGACGCTGACAATTGTTGATTGACAGTCATTTGCAAGGTTGACAGTTGGTTGGATCTGTTGATTTGAGTTTGGCAATAGGGCGATCGCTTGCCGCGCCTCGGCTGCTGATTCATAACGATCTTTGTAGTGATAGCGCGTCATTTTAGAAATAATATCGACTACCCGCGATCGAGTTGGCAGAAGATGCTGCCAAATTAATTCCCCTGTTTGATAGTCTTCTTGCAAATCGCGGGGGCTTAAGCCAGTCATGGCTTGGATACCAATTATGCCGATCGCATACAAGTCGCTACTAGGTCTAGGCTTGCCCTGCGCCTGCTCGCTAGGCATATAGCCCGCAGTGCCGATCGCTACCGTTGCCATAGTTTTGACTTCTTGATTAATCTGATTTTGGATCTGCTTAATTGCTCCAAAATCAATCAAAACCAACTTACCGTCAGATTTGCGGCGAATAATGTTGTCAGGTTTAATATCACGGTGAATAACGCCGTTGCTATGCACATATTCCAAAATGCCTAGCAAATCATCGAGCATCTCAGTTACTTGCACATCAGTAAGGCGGCGACCCTGAGCCAACTCAGACTCTAGCGATCGCCCCTCCACAAAGTCCTCTACCAAATAAAATTCGCCAGCTTGATCAAAGTAAGCCAGTAAACGCGGCAAGCGATCATGATTGCCCAACTTAGCCAAAATTTGGGCTTCGCTAGTGAAGAGACGACTAGCGATTTTCAAATATTCGCGATCGTTGTTAGCGGGCTTGAGGTGCTTAACCACACAGAGTGGCTCATCGGGAATACGAGTGTCATGGGCAAGATATGTATGCCCAAAACCGCCCTCTCCCAACTTGCTAACGATGCGATAGCGACCATCAAGTAACTGACCAATCATGCGAGTACTCCATTGCTGCCATAAATCATAGCGTTTTTCAATCTAGTCTTACAGCGCTTTGCGCTCAAACCAGAATCAGTAAAAACTTTTAAAGGGTTGCTTCGCAACCCTTTAAAAATTTTTACTGTGGTTCATTTGATCGGAAATAAATTGCTGTATATAGCTGTGTTACCCAAGAATTGATTGGCGGCGCTTAGCCCACCATCGGCGAGTTTATGTCAAGCCTGCCCCTGTTTTGTTGGACAGTCCCGCTTACTTTAGGATTTGAGGACACCTTGGTTTATGATGATTAAGTCGTAGAGTCTATCAGTAGAGTTCAAAGTGCTAAAGTCCAAAAAAGACATAGCCTAGAGCGTAAACTCAACTTCTATACCAATTAAAGAAAGAATAGACATAATTTCTTTAGTTACAATTCAAAATCAGTAGCGGTTTTGCAATCTAAAAAATAAGTACTTTGGCTTGATAAAAACCAAAACCCCAAGAAGCTGATTCGCCTGTTTCGTGGGCGAATCAGCTTCTTGGGGTTTTATAATTAGTTATGCCTACTTATTTAGTATCATCACTTTTAGATTTGGTATAAAGGGTAGCTTGTAGACAAGGACTAGTAAAATTGCTAGCCGCAACTGTTGTTTTGATGACCTATGGCTAGATACACTCAACATTTCTTAGTTGAAATTCCTCCCGAAAACCTGCATTCAACAATTATCAAAACGTTGGAGGCGGGTAATTTGGTAATCACATACGAAACCGATGATTATGTGATTGCTCAAGAGATAGAGACTAATGCATCTTTCGCGCAGTTAGTAACCGTAGAAGTGCTAATCCATCGTTCCGAAATTGAAGGCAATCAAGCGAAATTAACAATCGTTACCAAAAATGCGGAGTTGCCCCTTCGGGTCAACAATTACTGTCACGGAATCTCTGATAGCGTCTCTAAGGCATTCTGTGACAGTCCAGAATGGAAACTCTTAGAATTTACGTCGGGATTTTAGACTGCATTAATTGGGATTAAATGGCAAATTATTATCGTGTACTCGCCGACAATCGGCAAGCTAGATTTAACTACGAAATACTCGAAACCTATGAAGCAGGTATCGAGCTACTTGGTACTGAAGTCAAATCAATCAAAGCAGGTAAGGGTAACCTCCGCGATGCCTATGGCATTGTCAGGAAGGGACAGATCATGCTGTTGAATATGTATATTTCTCCTCATCACACCACAAGTATTTATTTCAACCATGAGCCAACGCGCACAAGGAGGTTATTGCTACACAAGGATGAAATTCGGAAGCTAATCGTTGCTGTTAGCCAGAAAGGATTGACGATAATCCCACTTAAGATTTATCAAAAAGATGGCTGGATCAAAGTGGACATCTCTCTTGCTCGAAACAAGAAGCTGCATGACAAGCGAGAAGATATGAAGAAGCGCGATGATAAGCGAGAGATTGAACGAACAATGAAAAATCATTAAGGATTGCCAACGAAACAGCTTAAGCATTTCAAAACCCCGATATGATTTGGCGGGCTACGCCCGCCGAATCATATCGGGGTTTTATTTAATCTGTGATCCTAAACATATAAGTCATCGCGATCGCCATTTTTTAGCACAAAACCAAAACCACGAAATCGAGGGACGACGCTTCGCGTCGTCCCTCGATTTCGTGGTTTCCGTCCTATTTTTAGCCAATTACCTCAGCTATCTCAATTACTTGACCATCAGGATCTTTGACTAAAAAGTTTAAAGGTTTTTCGCTACGAACTTTATGCTTGATACCCTTAATTTGAATCTGTAGCAATACCTGCTCTACACAGTCACGATTAAAGCAAATATGTCGCCCACGCTTTGGGTCGGTAATACTCGCCCCCGGAACTATGTGCAGTTGGATATTCTTTTTTAACTGATACCAAGCGCCTTCCATATCTGCTGAATATTCTTGCGATCGCGATCGCCTAGCCTCAGCAGGAATATAAATAGGATCAGCAGGTGCGCCCATACCATACTCATAGCCATAGTAATAATGTAGTGGCACATCGGCGATCGTTAATTTTAGCTCTCCCTCATAAAAGTACCGCGCTTGATCAAGATCAGAAACCATGATTGTGTGAACTTTTGGGGCGCTAGTAAGAAACATCCACATTGCAACAGCGTATGCTCCCAACAGCATCACCATGATGCCCTGAGTAGAAAAAATTGACTCCATCGTAAAGCAACTACATATTAGAGGAATTAGTTTTTTTAGTGTAACCCAACTATAGCTGTCGCCAGTCTCAAAACCCAAAAGAGGATGGCGGCGCTCCGCGCCGCCATCCACTTTTGGGTTTTGATTTGTCCTGATACAGGAGCTTGATAATACACCTGTTACAAATAATTGATGTTACGGGAACACCTATAGAGCGTTCTCGGCGGTGTCAAAAGCAGTTTTATTCTGGCGAGAAAAAGCGACATAGGCTTGGGGTTTTAAAACACCACGGGGATCTAGTCTGCTAGAATCAGGGCTAGGCAATTACCCAGCCACTTAGTTCATACCCCACAAACTGGGGACTATTTGGGAATCTTTTAGAGTCACGTCACCGCCATGATGCAATCGGAAAATCTTCGTCAACGAGCCGCAGTTTTAGGTCTGCAAGTATTTAGCAAGCGCTCAGCCGTTCGGCTAGGTATCGTAACGCAAATATGGCTGGATGTCGATCAACGTCAGGTAGTCGGCGTGACTGTTGCTGAGCGCTTTGTGCCTGGAACCTCAATTGGTATTGGTGACACCTTCTATATGTCCCTCGGCAATATTGCCCTACTGGGGCCAGATGCAATCTTGGTTGACGATGAGTCGGTACTAGAAGACATCTTAATCACAGAGCGCTTCACCACTCTAATCAATAATGAAGTTGTTACTGAGTCAGGCGAGCCGCTTGGTAAAGTACGTGATTTTAAGTTTGAGCCTGAAACTGGGGACTTATTATTTTTAATTGTTGCTTCCATTGGTAATCCGATTATTCCCGCTAGCTTGATCAGCACCTATGAGCTAGATGTTAATGAAATCATCGCCGTTGGTCGCGATCGCATTATTGTTACAGAGGGCATGGAAGATCGCATGACCCAGCTTAGTAAGGGGCTACTAGAGCGTTTAGGCTTGGGCAAGGCACCTTGGGAAGGCGACTTTGACGATGAATACATGGTTCCGCCGACCACATCAATTCGCGATAATGCCCTATCTTCAGGTACACGCAATAGCTATTCGCCTCCCCCACAACAACAGCGCCCAGTCTATCGTCAAGAGCAGTCTTGGGATGATGGCGACAATTGGGCTGAGGAGCGCGTCCCTGTAAGTCCACCTCCGCAGCAGCAGCGCCGTCAAGCTAGAGCAGAGATCCGTCCAGAGCCTTCACGACCCATCGTACCGCCACCATCACCAATTGATGACTACGACGACTATGATGATTTTGAGGAGAGCTATCCTCCTGCACAATCGGATTTTCGCAACGAAACTCAAAAGCAAATCCTTGATGCTTGGGGCGAGACGAAGATTCCTGAGCGATCCAAACAACGACTACCCGAAGAAGACTTTGACGAGATTTAATGCTACCCCGTGACTTACTAGATAGTACCGAAAATAGAGAAGTAATCAGCCGCTTACTGGATTTAGGCGATCGCGCGATCCAGACTTGGGATGTGGTGTGCAGTGACTTTTTGTCGCCTCCTGAAATCACGGAGGCTCTGCAAATTTTCAGTCGGATGACAGAGATCCATTGCTTAGCTTGGGGCGGCTACGTCCAAGCGGAACGGCAAAGACTAGCGATCGCCCGTGGTGAATTGCCTCTAGATGAATCAATGGTCAGCCTCACGCCGATCTCGATTTCTGGTAATTTTCTGTTTGACACCGCTACCCATCGCGACTTTTTGGGGGCAATCTTAGGTACGGGTATCGAGCGGCAAAAGGTCGGCGATGTAAACGTGCTGGGTGAAAAGGGCGCACAGGCGATCGTTGTCCCTGAACTGCTGGAATATTTACAGATTCATTTCAATCAAGTTCGTACTGTTCCTGTCAAAGTCAGTGCGATCAGCTTTGATGAGCTAAAAATTCGCGTACCCGTCACCAAAGAGCTTGTCTCCACAGAGGCTTCTTTGAGACTAGATGCGATCGCCTCCGCAGGTTTTGGGATGTCGCGTAGCAAAATGGTGGATCTGATCAATGGCGATGATGTCCGAGTCAACTGGAAGACTATTTCCCAACCTAGCCATCAAGTTAAATCTGGTGATTTAATTGCGATTCGCGGTAAGGGCAGGGTCACAGTTGGCGAGATTGTGATTACAAAAAAAGAGCGCTTTCGAGTCCAAATGACAAGATCTGTCTAGTACAGCGCTTTGCGCTCAAACCCAAGAAGTGAGTGGCGGGGGGGCCCCCCCCCCCACCCCAAGTGGGGGTTGGGAAAAAAAAAAGCGGCGGGTGCTCCCCAAATTAAAATCTGGTTTGTTAAACCGGGTTTGCCCAAAAAACCACTCATGTTGGTGGGGGCGGCCCGCCCCGCCACTCACTTCTTGGGTTTGGCTAAAAAGAAAGGTGGTGCATTGCACCACCTTTCTTTTTGGAATTATTTGGACGGAGAGAGAGGGATTCGAACCCTCGTTAAAGTTACCCCTAAACAGCATTTCCAGTGCTGCGCCTTCAACCACTCGGCCATCTCTCCATGCTTTGATTTACTCAACATTATTTAGTAATAGACTTACTTAGAATGATTGCTTCACCTAGCGGATAATAATCATAACAAAGCGTGGCGCATTTGCACATAGAAATTGCCAATAGTTTTAAAACTCACAAAAGCAATAAAGTGTCGCGCATGGCACGACACTTTATTGCTTAATTGGCGTGTTGACGATACCAAGCGATCGTATTTTTCAAACCTTCTCTAAAGTCCACTTTGGCCGTAAAACCAAAAGCTTGCTTGGCTCGTTCCACATCCAGACATCGGCGGGGCTGTCCATTGGGCTTGTCAGCTTCCCAGACAATTTCGCCTTCATATTCCATTAACTCACAAATTAAGTGAATCAAATCCTTAATCGAAATTTCTAAACCCGTGCCAATATTCACTGGCTCAGAATCATCATAATTGAGCGCCGCCATGACAATTCCTCGCGCTGCATCATCGGAATAGACAAATTCCCTAGTCGGAGAGCCGTCACCCCACACAGAAATCGCGCGATCGCTATTTTGCTGCGCCTCATGTACTTTCCGAATTAAAGCAGGAATTACATGGGAGCTACGTGGATCAAAATTGTCTTCGGGCCCATATAGATTTACAGGCAGTAAATAAATGCCATTAAATCCATACTGCTGACGATAGGACTGTAATTGCACCAGTAGAGCTTTTTTAGCAATCCCATAGGGAGCATTGGTCACTTCAGGGTAGCCGTTCCAGATGTCTGATTCTTTAAATGGCACAGGTGTAAAGTTGGGATAGGCGCAGATAGTCCCGACACAGACAAATTTCTGCACTTTAGATTGATAAGCAGCATGGATCAACTGCACACCCATCATCAAGTTGTCATAAAAAAGTTCAGCAGGTTTCTCACGGTTGAGACCAATACCGCCGACATGGGCTGCCAAATGAATGATTAAGTCCTGTCCTTGGACAACTCTTTCACATACGGTTAGCGATCGCAAATCATCACTTTGCGATCGCGGCACTGTAATCAAATCTGGATTAGCACCCGCATCAACTAATTGAGCAATCACCCGCTTTCCAAGGAATCCCGCTCCACCAGTCACCAAGATTTTCTGCTCTTTTATCGATTTGGACTGAGTTTGCAGCATAAAAAATTAGGAAATATATTGAATAGTTATGTATGCGATAAGAAGAGAAAGCATTTAGCTCTACTTTGTGAATCGGTATTATTTGGTACAGCGCCTTGCGCTGCTATAAAACCCAGAGAATTTTTTGAAAGTGGCGCTTCGCGGCGCTTTCAAAAATTTCTCTGTATCCTTTAAAGCCTCAATAGGCTGTATTACCAATTGGCTGTTTGACTGGCACTACGCAAAGTCGCGATATCTTGAGCCACAGTCCCCTTAGGATTGGGCAATCCCAACGCTTGCAAATCAGCATCAACCATCAGCTCAACTAGATCCTTAAACGTGACCCTAGGCTCCCAGCCCAACTTTTGCTTAGCTTTTGTACAGTCACCCAATAACAGATCAACTTCCGCAGGACGAAAATAGCGCGGATCAATTTCCACATAGTCTTCCCACTTGAGGTTGACATAGGCAAAAGCAGCTTCTAAGAACTCTCTCACTGAATGAGTTTCACCCGTAGAGATGACATAATCGTCCGCTTTTTCCTGCTGCATCATTAACCACATCGCGTCTACATAGTCTTTGGCATAGCCCCAGTCACGCTTTGAGTCGAGATTACCAAGATATAGCTTCTTCTGTTGGTTGGCGATGATTCTGGCGATCGCCCTTGTAATCTTGCGCGTAACGAAGGTTTCACCACGACGAGGTGACTCATGGTTAAACAAAATCCCATTACAGGCAAATAGCCCATAGGACTCACGATAATTGATGGTCTGCCAATGGGCGTATACCTTTGCACAGGCATAGGGACTACGCGGATAGAAGGGAGTGTCCTCATTCTGGGGAACTGCTTGCACTAAGCCATACATTTCCGATGAACCAGCTTGGTAAAAGCGAATTTCGCGATCGTTGCGTTGCTGATAGTCCCGCAAGGCTTCTAGCAAGCGCAAAGTCCCCATGCCAACTGCATCCACAGTATATTCAGGGGAGTCAAAACTAACACGCACATGGGACTGAGCGCCAAGATTGTAAACTTCATGGGGGCGAACAGCTTCTAAGATGCGTCCCAAAGTAGTGCCATCGGTTAAATCTCCGTAATGGAGAAATAATCTAGTTTCTGGTAAGTGCGGATCTTGATAGAGATGATCGATCCGATCGGTGTTAATCGTTGAAGAACGGCGAATGATTCCGTGAACTTCGTACCCTTTTGCTAATAAAAGCTCCGATAAATACGACCCATCTTGACCAGTAATGCCTGTAATTAGGGCGCGTTTAGTTTTACTCATTAAATATCGTTGGAGAGGACATCATTAGAAGTTTATCCCATGTTTACAATATTGCTACCCCAAAGAAGGTGGCGGCGCTCCGCACCGCCACCTTCTTTGGGGTTTTATGTCCTACTCCCTTCCCAGTGAAAGATTAGCGGTGCGGCGCTTCGCGCCGCACCGCTAATTCTTGGTTTTTAAATGCGTATTTTTATATTGGGAAGGGAGTAGCGGCTTAATAACTTACGTATTTCAAAACCCAAATGAGATTCGGCGGGCTTCGCCCGCCGAATCTCATTTGGGTTTTATTTATAGCCTATTGACGCTTTAAAGGATAAAGAGAAATTTTTAAAAGTGCCGCAAAGCGCTGTAAGGAATTGCTCCAAATTAAAGTAGCAAGCTAATCTTTTGGGTTTAAAACTATGACGGAATATTTGCGCGTGGGGCAGAATGCCCCAGACTTTGAAGCTGATGCGGTATTTGATCAAGAATTTATAAGGATTAGATTATCTAGCTATCAAGGCTCCAAATATGTCGTCTTGTTCTTTTATCCCCTTGACTTCACCTTTGTTTGCCCCACTGAAGTATTAGCCTTTAGTGATCGCTATGACCAATTTGCCAAATTAGATACGGAAGTAATTGGCATTTCTGTAGATAGTAAGTATGCTCATTTGGCTTGGATTCAAACCCCACTTGCCGATGGTGGCTTGGGCGGTGAAATCAAATGCCCACTTGTATCTGACATCACCAAAGCGATCGCCACCGCATTTAATGTTATTGATCCTATAGCCGGTGTAGCTTTAAGGGGATTGTTTATCATCGACAAAGCGGGCATTGTTCAGCACACCACAGTCAATAATCTTGCCTTTGGGCGAAATATTGACGAATCTCTGCGTACTCTCAAGGCAATTCAGCATACACAAAGATATAAAAACGAAGTATGTCCTGCCAACTGGCAAGAGGGTATGGCAACGCTCAAAAGTACATAGGATTGAATTTTCCGCCAAAGTTAAAAATGCAATCTCATATACTTTTGGTCAACTACGGTACAAAACAGATCTTCAATGTCGGTTAAGTTCTTGTTAAGGAAATGATAAGCTGCATATCTCATAACTAATGGGGAAGTCAAACCATGGCTGAGAAAAGAAAGGCTGTGTTAATGATGCATATAGATCAAGCGCAAGGTGAATTGTGGCGCACAGCTTTGTCTAGTCAGCAATTGGATGTAACTTGGGAAAATGTTTCCTTAGACTTAGTACAGTATTTAGAAAAATGCGATCGCCAAAATATTCCAGATCTATTAATAATGGATATGGCGATCAAAAGCCCTAACTCAGAAACCCTGCAATCGTCTTCAGTCTGTCAGTGGCTAAGTAAAAACGAAATTGGTACAAAAGTTGTCTTATTTAATCCTAGGCAGGAGAAAATTAAAGATATTGAGCATAGCTGGGCTTTAAGGCGGGGAGCGTCAGATATCTTGCCCAGACTCTCTCCCGAAAACTTAATGGCAGAAGTTGCTAGGGTAACTGCTTTGATCGGTTGTTCCTTAAGCTCTCAACCATTAGAGAAAATTGCTAAAAACGTAGTAACTTATCCTACTCAAACTAAAGACTCCAGAAATGATCGGAATGTAGAAGTAGTTAAAACAAGCTCTGTCTCAACTACAAAAAATAATTCCAAAGACAATCAAAAGTCTGATGATAGCGCGGTGGTAATGTATCGTGGTGTAAGGATTAGGCGTTAGCAAATTATTATGTCTGTTGCCTCAGGAAATGACTTGTCAGCAGTTTATATTTTATTCCTGCAACATGGTTGGGCGGATACTTGTCGAGATATTAGTTATCTATCGCGATCGCTAGCTAACTCAAGTACAGTTACCTATTCCCCAGACTTAGGTTTGCTCAATACTTGGCTAACGATCGCACCATTGATCACTAAGGTTGAAAAAGTCGCTAGTGAGGCGATCGCCAAATATCCAGATTTACCTTGGCGCATTGTCGGACATTCGATGGGTGGGTTAATTTGGCTAGAAGTGTTAAACCGCCATCCAGAATGGCTACAAAAAGTCCATAGCTTAGTTTTAGTCGCTTCTCCTGTGGGTGGATCTGACCTAGGACGCTTCTTTGATCCTTGGAGCCAATTCCCCCTGATTGCCCGTGACCTTGGCAAAAATCGCCGCTTGATCGCAGAGGCGATCGCATCCAAAGTGCCAACGCTCTCAATAGTGGGCGACATTGGCAACAATACCGATGGCACTGTTCCTGTGGGTTGCTCTCAGTTTGCCCATGCCAATTTTGTGAGGTTAAATAATTTGCGCCATGCCACCCTCAAAAATCATCCCCAAGTCGCTACAACTATCCAAAACTTTTGGCAAAACCCGCAAATTGCAGCACCCAAGACTGATATAGCTTCTCAATTAATTGCTGAATTGCGATCGCTTGACCTCACCGAAACCGA
>JBBQRB010000040.1:0-18265 GCA_038215315.1 Pseudanabaenales cyanobacterium | reverse complement strand
GCGATCGCCTGCCAAAATAACAGTTTAATAATTTAGTTATAGCTCAATGGCAAAACCTTTCAGCTAGATCGGCGCAAAAATAGATGCTTAGCTGTGATTGAGAACAAGCAACGGATGATTTCACAGGTGATGTCAGGCGATCGGACACATCGCACCATCGAAGATATTGACGAGACAGTAAGTATGTGGGCAAAAGAAACCTTAAAACCCAAAAAGCTGTAGCGCACGCGCAGCGTGCGCTACAGCTTTTTGGGTTTTGGGTTTAATTATGCTTGCCTACTTATCAAAAAAATACACCTTTTTTGCTACGAAATTAGCTTTTTCGCATATTCCACTTGAATCTTAACCTGCTCTAAGCCAGTACCACCATAGCTATTACGAACTTTGACCACCTGTGCAGGCGCGATCGCGGCGACAATATCAGCCTCAAATTGAGGATGGAAAGTCTGCCAACGTTCCACTGAGAGATCCTTGAGTAATATTCCTTCACTGGTACAAGTTTTGACCAGCTTGCCAACTAGCTGATAGGCTTCACGAAATGGAACTCCTTTGGCGGCAAGGTAATCGGCAACATCAGTCGCATTTGAGAAATCTTCAGCAACTGCTTCAGCGAGGCGCTTGGGCTGAAACTCGATGCCTTCTTCCACAAGAATTGTCATTGCTTCTAAACAAGCCCGCACTGTCGCCACTGTGTCAAAGATACCTTCCTTGTCCTCTTGCATATCCTTGTTATAGGCGAGGGGCAATCCTTTGATGATGGTTAACAGCCCTTGCAAATGTCCAAAGACTCGACCAGTTTTACCTCTTACTAGTTCAGGAACGTCAGGGTTTTTCTTTTGAGGCATGATGCTCGAACCTGTACTGACGCGATCGCTTAGTTTTACAAAGCTAAATTCTTGGGATGACCAGAGGATGACCTCTTCTGACAGACGGCTAAGATGCACCATAATCAAACTTGCCGCACAGAGAAATTCAACAGCAAAGTCACGGTCAGAAACGCCATCGAGGCTGTTGCGTCCAACAGAACCAAAGTCCAATAAATCGGCGCTGTAGTGGCGATCAATCGGATGCGGTGTCCCTGCTAAAGCGCCAGAACCAAGGGGGCATACATTAACTCGTTGGTAAATCTCATCTAGTCTTGTCCAGTCTCTTTGTGCCATTTCAAAATAGGCAAGCAGATGGTGTGCCAGACTAATCGGCTGGGCGCGTTGCAGGTGGGTATACCCCGGAATAAAAGTATCGATATGCTGCTCGGCTTTGCTAACTAGAGTTTGTTGCCAAGTTCGCAAATCGGTTTGAATCTTACGGATCTGATCACGCAGATATAGTCGGACATCGGTGGCAACTTGGTCATTGCGCGATCGCGCTGTATGCACCTTTTTACCTACATCACCAATTAATTCGGTAAGTCGGCGCTCGACGGCAAAATGCACATCTTCGGCATCCACGCCTGGGTTAAAGTTTCCTGAACGAAATTCTTGACGGATCTGCTCTAATCCGTTGACCAGCATTTCCCCTTCTTCAGCGCTGATGATACCGACTTTTGCCAACATTCGTGAGTGTGCTTGTGAGCCTGTGATGTCGTATTCAATTAAATTAATATCAAAACTAATGCTGGCATTGAATAGCGCGATCGCAGGATGTAGGGCAGTCTCAAAACGCTGACTCCAAGGTTGAGGTGCTGTTGTCTGGCTCATACAAAAAAACTATAGTAATTAAGGGTTTAGTTTACTTTTTGACAGGATGCTTTGCACTTTTTTGTCATAGATTCACTATTTAACTTTTTTCTGTAAGTCATTTCCGTACCCTACGCACAAAGCTAGAGATTTTGATTTTATAGCTGTCGCCACTTCCAAGGAGAGTAAGTTGCGGCGCTCTGCCACACTCTCTTGGGTTGACAGCTTATGACAAAATGATATGGCGACCCGTACTTCACTCAATCCTTAGCTTTGATATCAACCCAAATCCTAATCACATCAATCTCTCAACTAGCGTCATTTCCAGTTTGGCAGTGGATAATTGAGCCATTTACGCTGGAATTTATGAGAAATGCTCTGATCGCAGGTGGCTTAGCAGGAATCATCTGCCCCGCGATTGGTTGCTTTTTGGTTGTGCAGCGCATGGCTTTACTAGGAGATGTGATGACCCATACGGTGATGCCAGGTATGGCGATCGCCTTTTTTTGGCGGATTGATGTCGCGATCGGGGCGTTTATTTCGGGAGTTGGCAGTGCTTTTTTGATCGCCTTATTAAGAACGCAAACTATTGTCAAGGTTGACGCAGCGATGGCTCTGACCTCCTCCAGCTTTTTTGCGATCGGTATTCTATTGATTTCCGTATTGAAGATCAAAATTGATCTGCATGGTTTCCTATTTGGCGATATCCTCAGCGTTACCCATGCCGACACAATCCGCGCAGGGATTATTTCCCTAATCGTACTGGCAGCGATCGCTATATTTTATAAGCAGCTATTGTTTTACACTTTTGATCGCTTAGGCGCGAAGGCGATGGGATTACCCGTCAGTCTGATCTATGTGGGACTGATGGCAGGGGTGACTTTAACGATTATTGCCAGTATGCAAACTATGGGCGTAGTTTTAGTGGTGTCTCTCTTAGTTGGTCCCGCAATTACTGCTTACTTACTGGTTAAGGAATTACATCACATGATCCTTGTGGGAGCTTTGATCGGTGTGACCGCCAGTGCGATCGGGCTATATGCGAGTTATTACCTAAATTTACCTTCTGGTCCCGCGATCGTGGTGTCGGTACTAATATTATTTTTGATTACCTTAGTATTTAGTCCCACCCAAGGTTTGTTAACCAAACCCAAATAAAAAGCGGCGCATTGCGCCGCTTTTTATAGCTGTAGTCAGTCTTGTTAGGACACAAAACCAAGAAACGAGTTGTGGGGCGGAGCGCCCCAACACGTTTAGTGGGTTTTTTTTTTCCCGAGTACATTTGTGTTGAGCGATTTTTTTTATTTTCCTTCTTTTCTTCACAAAAACAACAAAACCCCCCCCCCGCGCCCGCCCCCCCCCCCCCACAACTCGTTTCTTGGTTTTTAATTTGCCCTAGTACATTTGGTGACAGCTATATTTATGATTTTCTATGCTTCAGTGGCGACTTCTTCGGTAACAGCTTCTTCAGTAACTACTGCCTCGCTAACTTCTTCAACGATTACTTCAGGTTGTGGCTTAGTTGGCTTCGGTCCCCTTACCAACGCCAGATTGACAGGTGCTTTTGGCTCTTCATTGCGGGAGCCACGCTTATCTCTTTTATCGCCCTTGCCTCTAGATTCCTTATTGTCACCGCGTGGGGAACGCTTGCCCTCGGACTCATTAGACCGCTTAGCACCTTCATTGTCTTCAGGTTGGGGCTGACGGTCGGCTTTTTTAATAGGACGCTCTACCATGACTGCTTTTATTTGTATTTACTATTGATTTATACCTTTTTATCCTAGCCTGTTTTAGGGCGATCGCTTTAAGTAACGAAGATGCTTGCTTCAACTATTGATTTTACCAAATCCCGCATTGGCGATCGCGACTCTAATTTCCACTCCTGACCTTATCGATAGACTTAGATATTCCGTAGTTAGCAATACAAATCCATCACTTAGCAACCACTTAGGCTGAAATTTAAGATATTAAGATAATAATTTTTAGAGCGTCAAGTTAATGACAAATCACTATTCTGTTGTAATTGTTGGTGGTGGTCAAGCAGGCTTGTCCATCAGTTACTGTCTCAAAGAACGGGGCGTAGAACATATTGTTTTTGAGAAAAATCAAATTGCAAGTGCTTGGCGATCGCAGCGTTGGGATTCTTTCTGTTTAGTCACACCCAACTGGCAATGTCAATTACCAGGATATCCATATAGTGGCGATCAACCAGAAGGATTTATCAAAAAAGATGAAATAGTAGAATACATAGAAAACTATGCTCGTTCCTTCAATCCGCCCATCAGGGAAGGGGTTGAAGTATTAGCAGTAAGTCGTGGCGATCGCGGCATATTTGAGATAAAGACTAGCATTGGCGACTACACTGCCGACCAAGCAGTAATCGCCGCAGGCGCATATCACCAACCCAAAATTCCCTCAATTGCTGAACGATTACCACAGCATATATTGCAATTACATTCTTCTAAATATAAAAATCCTGAATCGCTCCTTGATGGCGCAGTATTAGTAATTGGAACTGGTCAATCAGGATGTCAAATTGCTGAAGACCTTCACCTTGCGGGTCGTCAAGTTCATCTCTGTGTTGGTGGTGCGCCGCGATCGCCCCGCCGCTATAGAGGAAAAGATGCAGTGGAATGGCTAGCCATGATGGGATATTATGATTTGTCAATCGATCAGCACCCCCAAAAGGAAAAGGTGAGAGCTAAGGCAAATCACTATCTCACAGGTCGAGATGGTGGTCGGGAAATCGATCTACGCCGCTTCGCTATAGAAGGAATGCAACTTCATGGCAGGCTCAAAAGTATCACCCCAAAAGAGAACTCAACCCGCTTAGAGTTCTTTAATGACCTCAAGCATAATCTCGATAGTGCCGATGCTGTTTCTGAAAGCATTAAACGCACCATTGATAACTTCATTGAGAAAAATCAGATCGATACTCCTTCTGAACTCCCTTATCAGCCCCTATGGCAGCCAGAAATAGATATTCCTGAGATCGATCTGGCTGAGGCAAATATTAGTACAGTGATTTGGTGTACGGGCTTTGAGTCAGACTTTGGTTGGATCAAGATTCCCGTATTTGATGGAAAAGGCTACCCCGGACATGATCGCGGTGTTACTGATGTAAAGGGATTATATTTCTTGGGTTTGCCTTGGCTCTATACATGGGGTTCAGGCAGGTTCTCAGGTGTAGCCAAGGATGCCACCTATCTCGCTGATTACATCATGGCGCGGCGTAGGGTCGCGCAACCTCAGAACGACTGGGCAGTCGTTAATGAGTTTCTTTTAGGCTCTTGACATTCAGCGATCGCCAACCTATTGATTTCAACAGTTCAGCGATCGCTAAATGTCATAACTTTGTCACTGATTAACCTTGTTCCTGTTGATTAAAATAGAATTCTCATTTTCGTAACTAGAGATACAAAGTGCAAAGTTAACTAGCGACTAACCTAAATTGATGTGAATAATTCACCTATAAGTTGCTACTGAAGAAAGGAAAATACGATGCCTGAAGTTACAGCACCCGCACACCAAACTGGCGACTTTTTCGTCAATTACGAAGAGAAAGTATTTGAAGATGTGAAAGCTGAAGCTGGAGAGAAAGCTCTAGTTACTTTTCACACAGTTGCTTTTGAAGGTTCGATTGGATTCGTCAATCTATTACAAGCCACAAGATTACTTCGCAAAGGGTTTGAAACATCTATTCTTCTCTACGGGCCTGGGGTGACTCTTGGTATCCAACGAGGTTTTCCCAAATTAGGAGATGCGGCTTTCCCTGGACATCAAAATTTTAACGACCAAATCTCTAAGTTTATGTCTGAAGGCGGTAAGGTCTACGCCTGCCGCTTCGCTCTCCAAGCCCTCTACGGACATGGTGAACCTTCTCTAATCCCAGGCATTCGTCCAATTAGTCCTCTAGATGTACTAGATATTATCCTTCTTCATCGTAAGGACAATGCCTTCATTCTCGATACTTGGACTCTATAGCACCTTCATTTAGGATAAATCGTGGATTATTCACGCAAGGTCAGGGCGGCAGCAGTACAGATTAGTCCTGTACTGTTTAGCCGAGATGGAACGACTGAGAAGGTATTGCAGGCAATTGCCAAAGCTGCCCTTGAAGGCGCACAGATTATTGTTTTTCCTGAAACATTTGTTCCCTATTATCCTTATTTCTCTTTTGTTCAGCCCCCTGTTTTGATGGGTAAGGAACATATGCGACTCTATGAAGAAGCCGTTGTTGTTCCTAGTCCTGTGACTGAAGCCGTCAGCCAAGCAGCGCGATCGCACAATGTTGTCGTCGTATTAGGAGTAAATGAACGCGATGGCGGTTCACTTTACAATACGCAGTTGATTTTTGATGCTGATGGAACCTTGCTGCTGAAGCGCCGCAAGATCACACCAACTTATCATGAACGGATGATATGGGGACAAGGTGACGGTGCTGGGCTAAAAGTTGTCGATACTAATGTTGGTAGGGTGGGTGCTCTTGCCTGTTGGGAGCATTACAACCCATTGGCTCGATTTGCACTCATGTCTCAACAGGAGCAAATCCATTGCGCTCAATTTCCTGGATCGCTCGTGGGTCAGATATTTGCCGATCAGATCGAAGTGACGATCCGTCACCATGCCCTTGAATCTGGGTGCTTTGTGATCAATGCAACGGGATGGTTATCACCTGAGCAGGTCAGTCAAATTACCAGCGATGAAAAGCTACAAAAAGCCCTAAGCGGCGGTTGTAATACGGCAATTATTGGGCCAGAGGGAAACCATCTCTGTCCACCGATTCTGGATGGCGAAGGCATTGCGATCGCCGATTTGGACTTTTCTTTGATCACTAAGCGTAAGCGCATGATGGACTCAATCGGACATTATGCCCGCCCTGATTTGCTGAAGCTGCATCTTAATACCGAACCTTTTGCTGGGTTCCAGTCGAATTTAAAAACAAGCGAAACAATTGAAGCAAGCCATGAAACCTCCATTACCTCCCTTTACCCTAGAGACAGCCAAAGCTAAAGTGCAAGCTGCTGAAGATGCTTGGAACACCAGAGATCCTGAGCGAGTCGCTCTCGCCTATACCGAAGACTCGCAATGGCGTAATCGTGCTGAATTTTTTAGCGGACGCGAGGCAATTGTTGCATTTTTGAAAAGAAAGTGGGCGAAGGAACTAGACTATCGCTTGCGGAAGGAACTATGGAGTTTCATGGATAATCGAATTTCGGTTTGTTTTGAGTATGAGTGGCATGATGATTCTGGTTATTGGTATCGCGCCTATGGCAATGAGAATTGGGAATTTGCTGAAAATGGATTGATGCGCCGCCGCCAAGCCAGTATCAATGATGTGCAGATTACAGAATCTGACCGCAAGTTTCGGTGGGAGAGCTAAATGAATAAACAGAAGTTAATTACTGAGTTACAAACTAAAGGATTACGGTTGATTGATCCTGCTGAACGCAGTGGACGCAAGGGTGGAGCAGGGCCGTCTGATCACAGAGCCGTTTCTATTGATGGAACTACGGTTATGGTTCCCATATTCAACAGCTCAGCGGCAATATCTCCTTATAGTGTAGAGACTCAAAGTAATGGTGAAATCTTACTGACTTCTGAACAGTCCGTAATCAGTCCCATCGCTTTCCCAAAGTTACCTAAGTTTTATGAACTTAGCACCAGTGATGGCATTCCCTATTGGAAGATTGCCCTACTGCATAGTCACGATGTCCTCGCAACTACAGTCCTCCAAAACTGCATTCGTTACAATCAGCCAGAAACTTCTTGCCAGTTCTGCGCGATCGGTCAATCTCTGGAGGCAGGACGCACGATCGCCCGCAAAACTCCCTCTCAGCTTGCCGAAGTCGCTGAAGCCGCAGTCAGACTTGATGGAGTCAAAAATATGGTAATGACGACAGGCACTCCCAATACTAGCGATCGCGGTGCAGCCTATTTAACCGAATGTGCTAAAGCAATCAAGGCAAGTGTGAACATTCCCATTCAAGCTCAATGTGAACCGCCCGATAATTTTGACTGGTTTAATCGAATGAAAGATGCAGGTATTGACACTTTGGGAATGCACCTTGAAGCCGCCGATCCTGAAGTACGCGCCAAAATCATGGCTGGCAAAGCTAGTGTCCCCCTAGATTATTATTTTCAAGCCTTTGGAGAGGCGGTTAAGGTGTTTGGACGGGGACAAGTCAGTACTTATCTATTGGCGGGGCTAGGGGATAGTGTGCAAACCTTGGTCGAGACTTGCGATCGCTTGATCAACATTGGTGTTTATCCATTTGTCGTTCCCTTTGTGCCAATTAGTGGTACGCCTCTGGCTAGTCATACTGCGCCAACCACAGAGTTTATGTTTGAGATTTACGAACAAGTTGGTGCATTGCTGAAGCGATCGCAAATGTCTTCGGCTGATATGAAAGCTGGTTGCGCTAAGTGCGGAGCTTGTTCGGCTTTGTCGCTCTTTGAATAAATCCAAGATACAGCGCTTTGCGCTGATCTAAAACCTAGAGAAATTTTAGAAAGTGCCGCGAAGCGACACTTTCTAAAATTTCTCTGTACCCTTTAAAGCCTCAACAGGCTATATATCTTGATCAATAAACTTGTATAGATAGAATGAATAATCCTGCTTATATTTTCAAATTAGCCTCCACCGTTGAAGAGATTGATGCGTACTTCAAACTCCGAAGAGATATCTTTGTCGAAGAGCAGTATGTATTTGAAGATCATGATGTCGATGATATTGATGTAATCGCTCATCCAATCGTGGCAATTGATCCCAGTAAAAATAAAGTGGTGGGCGTAGTCAGGATCTATGAGAAGGAAAAAGGGATATGGTACGGCGGCAGGCTCGGCACTCATAAAGACTATCGGCGCGGTTGGCAAATCGGTAAGGGCTTAATTTATAAAGCCGTAACTACAGCTAATACTTGGGGATGCGATCGCTTTCTCGCTACGGTTCAGGTTCAAAATGTACGATTTTTTCAACGATTGCACTGGGCATCACTTGAAGAAATAACGATCTGCGATCGCCCTCATCATTTTATGGAAGCGGATCTAAACTTCTATCCGCCTAACGACAAAGTGCGTCCTATGCCTGCTCTTAGCCTAGAGGCTTCTTGATGCTAGCAGACATCGCCTCCAGACTCAGGCAATCCGTAGGTATCCTGCATAAACAAGATATTCAAGTTACCGCCAAAGGGCTAGGCGAGTCTTGGAATCGTCCAGATATTCTCTTAGGAGATGACTGCGCGGCAATTCCTGACTGTGATGGCTATTTGCTACTTGCGGCTGAAGGAATGCTGCCACAGTTGATTGAAACCGATCCTTGGTTTGCGGGATGGTGTTCAGTGATGGTCAATGTCAGTGATATTTACTCAATGGGCGGTGAACCGATCGCCATTGTCGATACGCTTTGGAGTCAGTCAACTGCATCAATTTCCCAACTCTTAGCAGGGATGAAAGCGGCGGCTAATGCCTATCAAGTGCCGATTGTGGGTGGGCATACTAACTGTCGTAGTAGCTATGACGCTCTATCAGTGGCTATTCTCGGACGCGCTCAGAAGTTACTGACTAGCTTTGATGCGCGTCCCCATGATCGACTACTTGCCGTAGTCAATATGAATGGACAGTTTCATCCTGACTATCCATTTTGGAACGCAGCCACCAAGACCGAGCCAGCCAAGTTGCGTCAGCATTTATCAATAATGCCTGACCTTGCTATCTCAGGGCTATGCGACACTGCCAAAGACATCAGTATGGGCGGAATTATTGGCACATTGTTAATGTTGATGGAAACTTCTAATTGCGGAGCAATTCTGGATCTTGATCAAATTCCTAAGCCTCAAGATATCAGCCTAGAACGTTGGCTCACCTCTTTTCCTAGCTATGGTTTTTTATTGAGTGTGCGCCCTGAAAATGTGGAAGCGGTTCAGGCGATGTTCCAAGTTCAAGATTTAGTATGTGCGGCAATTGGTAAAGTACAGGCTGATCAGCAAATAATCTTGCGATCGCAGGATCAATCAGTCTTATTTTGGGATTTCACCCAACAGCCGCTTACAGGACTTTAAGTAGCTCGGCGAAATAAGACCGAGAACCCAAAAAGCTGTGGCGCACGCTGCGCGTGCGCCGCAGCTTTTTGGGTTCTAAGCTTTCTTTTGTTTATGCAAAATTTTGCCTGCCAACATGGCTGCCCCAAAGCCATTGTCAATATTCACAACGCCGATCCCAGTAGCACAGGAGTTGAGCATCGTTAGCAAAGGCGCAAGCCCATTAAAACTTGCTCCGTAGCCAATGCTAGTCGGCACGGCAACAATTGGACAGTCCGCCAACCCCGCCACCACACTCGCCAAAGCGCCCTCCATACCCGCCACCACAATAATCACTTCAGCATCAGCGATCGCCTCGCGATGACTGAGCAATCGATGAATCCCTGCCACACCAACATCCCAAAGCCGATCAACTACAAATCCGCACAATTCCCCCGTAACCGCCGCCTCTTCCGCAACTGGCAAGTCCGCCGTTCCCGCTGTCAAAATTGTGATCTTGCCCTGTTTTTTCATTATGGACTTACCAAGACAACTGATTTGAGCGATCGGGAAGTAGCACAGTTCAGGCAGAGACCGATGGATCTCGGTATGAACTGCCTCCGAAATTTTGGTTGCCATCACCAGAGGATTTTTGGATTTCATCGCCCGCATGATCTGGACTATTTGATCGGGAGTCTTTCCCAATCCAAAAATTACTTCAGGAAACCCAGTGCGTAAGGTGCGATGGTGATCAATTTTGGCAAATTCCCCAACGGATTCATAGTGAAGATATTTGAGCTTTTCTAAAGCATCGGCTGGGCTAAGTTCTCCTTTAGCAACTGTTTTTAAAAGATTTTCCAGATTATCTAGCATGGGTATTTTGCGTTTATTGCGTAATTTAAAGCTCAAGAAATAAAAAACAAAACCCAAAAAGCTGAGGCGCACGCTGCGCGTGCGTCACAGCTTCTTGGGTTTTAAGTTTTCTCATTATAAAAATTGGCTTTCACAAAACCAATTTTGAGGTTTGGAGCGCCGAAGGCGCTCCAAACCTCTGCTGAGCAAGGATAGAGATACAGCTAGCTGTCCAAACCCAAAGAGAGAGGCGGCGCTACGCGCCGCCACCCTCTTTGGGTTTGATGCGAGTGGCGACAGCTATATAAGTACTGATGAAATATATAGAGTATGATCACAAATGTCTTAATCTCAGTATGTCATCTGCGAAATCTAAACATGATGTAAGGTGCTAAATAACCTTGCAGAAAAAGCGATCGCACAAGCTATAAAAATATGGGTAAACAAAGCCGCCTGCTTGCCTTTGTACTGGCAGTCTTAATAGGGGCTGTATTTCTAATCGTAAATAATCCACCCAAACTAGGACTGGATTTACGAGGAGGTGCACAGCTTACACTCCAAGCCAAAACTAATCCTGAACAGGGGATTAATGAAATTACGCCGCGCATCATGGAAACCGCCAAGTTTGTGGTGGAACAGCGTATTAATGGCTTAGGAGTTTCCGAAGCGACAATTTTGCTGTCGGGTAACAACCAATTAGTTGTCCAATTGCCAGGGGTAAATGATCCCGCCCAAGCCGAACGAGTGCTAGGTACAACAGCTCAACTTGACTTTCGCAAACAAAAGCGAGGCACAGAAAGTGAGCTGCGGGTAAGATTGCAATTGCAACAGGCGGAAGCGATTCAGCTTGAAGTTGTTAAGAATTCAGGTGATCAAAAAGCGATCGCTGATAGCGAAGAGCAATACAAAAAAAGTATTGAAGGGCTAAAAGATATTTTTGAGCGCACAGGATTGACTGGCAATATGCTCAAAGACGCGGTTGCCTCACCAACAGGAAATGGTCCCGACTCATGGCAAGTTGCGCTAACCTTCGATGAAAAAGGTGGCGATCTCTTTGCAAAAACTACTGGTGAAATTGGCGGTACAGGTCGCGCTCTGGGGATTTTCCTAGATGACAAATTAATTAGCTCTCCCTCCGTTGGTCCCGAATTTCAGGGTAAGGGTATTACTGGCGGTCGAGCAGTGATCACAGGCAACTTTACCCTAGACACCGCCAACGAGCTTGCCTTGCAATTACGCGCAGGAGCATTGCCTGTACCTGTAGAAATTGTGGAAAATCGTACTGTTGGCGCAACTCTGGGAGCCGACAGCATTCTTAGTAGTATTTACGCAGGTGCAGCAGGGTTAGTGCTTGTTCTTGTGTTTATGGTCTTGTATTACCGTATTTTGGGCGTAGTTGCCGATATAGCTCTGATTAGCTACGCAATTATCACTTTTTCTTTGTTTGGATTACTCGGTGTAGTTTTGACATTACCAGGAATTGCAGGCTTCATCCTTAGTATCGGTATGGCTGTAGACGCAAATGTGCTGATTTTTGAAAGAACTAAAGAGGAGTTAAAGGCAGGACGCACTCTATATAAGTCTGTCGAAGCTGGTTTTTATCGCGCTTGGTCGAGCATTCTTGACAGTAATATCACCACGTTGATTGCCTGCGGCGCTTTATTTTGGCTCGGATCAGGATTTGTGAAAGGTTTTGCGGTCACTCTTGGCGTTGGCGTGCTAACTAGTATGTTTACGGCAATTACCCTGAGCCGATCGCTAATGCTAGCCATGATTAGCAATCCTAATTTCCGTAAACCCGCATACTACGGTGTCAAATCATTTGGCAAAATATCAACTGCTGCCGAGAGCGAAGAAGAACCAGTATCTGCAAAGAAAAAAGACAATACAACAGGAGCAGTGTTATGAAATTAGATGTAATTAAAAATGCTCGTCTCTATGTTTCCATTTCCACAGCCGTAATTTTGGCAGGTATCGTGGCGATGGTGATTTCTTTTCAACAGTTTGGCTCACCTCTACGCTTAGGGATTGATTTCACAGGTGGATCGAGTATTACTCTTGGTTTAGCCTGCGATAGTGCCAACAGTTGCGGTAAAAAAATTGATATCGGTGTAGTGCGTCAAGCGATCGAGGCTAAAGGTTTTGCCAATAGCATTATTCAATCCGTTGAGGGTAAAGACCTGCAAGGTGTGTCCGTCAGAACGGCAAGATTATCAACAGAAGATCGCGAAAGGTTACGCTCAACAATCACCGAATCACTCAAGCCCTATGGTGAAGTCGATGCTAAAAAGTCACAAATTGATGAAGTCGGTCCAGCGATTGGACAACAAGCTCTTAACAATGGCTTACTAGCTCTAGCAATCTCATTTACTGGGATTGGTATTTATCTTGCCTTTCGCTTTCAGCTTGATTATGCCAGTTTTGCGATCGTCGCCCTATTTCACGACATCTTCGTTACCGCAGGCGTATTTTCAATCCTTGGTTTAACTTTGGGCGTAGAAATTGACAGTCTATTCATTGTTGCCATGCTGACTATTTGTGGCTTCTCAGTTAATGACACCGTTGTTATTTACGATCGCATTCGTGAAAATGTAAAACTTGATGGGGGCGCAAATAAGTTCAATTTTCTAGTCAATGCCTCGATCAATCAAACCTTGGGGCGCTCAATGAACACAACCTTAACTTCTACCTTGCCTCTAGTTGCAATTTTCCTCTTTGGTGGTGCGACCCTGCGCTTTTTCTCCCTAGCTCTAATTATTGGCTTCCTGTCTGGTGTTTATTCCAGCATCTTCAATGCCTGTATTTTTCTGGCATGGTGGCGCGGGCGATCAGCAATAAACAGCAATCCTCCAACCCTTGAGGCAAATTAAGGCGTGATTGTTTCACCTACCTTTGTTGATCCCCAGCTTAAAGTTGATAATGTTTTGAATGCGGATATATGAACTCTGACAATAGTAATTTGCCCACGGCTAGTACTGAATCGTCAGTAGACCCACTGCTAGAGCGTCAAGTCCAAAGACTAATTGAGGTGCAAACCTATCTGCGCTGGCTGTTTGATGCGTTTCTATGGTTAACCATAGGCACTGCAAGTATTTGGGCTTTGCGAGCAGACATTGAGCTATGGCTAGCCGCTTTTACATGGGTTGCAGTCCGTATGACTCTAATTTATAACCGCTTACCGATGATGGGTATAGGGCTATGTGTTGCCATGACCCTAGCTACTCTAGTCTGGCAAAGTTCAATCATTTTATTTGGGGTGAGTCCTAGTGAAAGGCGATCGCTAATTAATCAAGTTAAAAAAATTCAAGAAGCAGGTACAAAACATCTACTTTGGCGCTGGGTATGCGAGGAGAAGCTGTAAATGGGAATTATCACTAGACGTTCATCTAAAAAAATTCGTGCCAACGAAATCTTGATCCGCCTCAAGCGACTCTACCCCGATGCAGTTTGCTCCCTCGACTACGAAACACCTGTGCAACTCCTAGTTGCGGTGATTCTGTCGGCACAATGCACCGATGAGCGCGTAAATATGGTTACGCCAAAGCTATTTGCCCGTTTTCCCGACGCGATCGCTCTTGCCAATGCCGATCTTGATGAACTAATGGAATTAGTTCATTCCACAGGCTTTTATCGCAATAAATCTAAAAACATTAGGAGTGCGTGCGAAATGATCGTGCGTGACTTTGATGGCAAAGTACCAAATACGATGGAATCCCTGCTCAAGTTAGCAGGAGTAGCTCGCAAAACTGCCAATGTCGTTTTAGCCCATGCTTACGGGATCAATGCAGGTGTGACCGTTGACACCCATGTAAAGCGTCTTACCAAAAGATTAGGATTAACTAAATTTGAAGAGCCAATTAAAGTCGAGCGGGATCTAATGGGAATGCTGCCCCAACGGGACTGGGAAAACTGGTCAATCAGAATTATTTATCACGGTCGCGCTGTTTGTAATGCCCGTAAACCCGCCTGCGATCGCTGTGAACTCGCCGATTTATGCGCCTCGGCTCCCAAAATTTTGGCTTAGCACTACAGAGAAATTTTTGAAAGTGCTGCGAAGCAGCACTTTCAAAAATTTCTCTGTGTTTTACAAAAGCGCAATGCGCTGTAGATCTGTGAAGTTTTCTAAAGATACAAGCTCTTTATGAGGTGACACCAGCGCTTATTCCCTAAAATGAAGACTAAATTCTCCCTGCAATCTTTACTTAATAAAGCCTTATGACAGATTTTGTAAAACCCTTCAAAAATGATCCCCAACTAGGGAACTTGTCCACACCAATTAGCGATTCAGCGATCGTTAAGGCATTCATCGGTAACCTTCCTGCTTACCGCGCAGGCTTGTCTCCTAGCCGTCGTGGTTTAGAGATCGGCATGGCTCATGGTTATTTCATCTATGGTCCCTTTGCTTTGCTTGGTCCTTTGAGAAATACTGATCTAGGCAGTCTTGCTGGCTTATTAGCAACGGTCTGTTCAATTGTTTTGTTGACACTTGGCTTATCGATCTATGGTCAAACCGTTAGCACCAAGATTGTCACTAGTACTCCGATTGAAGTTCCTGCTGAGTTAGAAACTTCTTCTGGTTGGAGCGAACTCGCTGGTAGTTTCTTAATTGGTGGTGCTGGCGGTGCTGCATTTGCTTATTTCCTCACTTCTGTAGCGCCAATACAAAAAATCGCTGCTCTAATCTGGAATTAAGACAAGGCTCTGGATTGCCAAATTCAAGGCAAAGCGTCAATTCATTTTTTAATTATAAGGAACACTACAATCATGACTGGATATTACACTGCTTCATATTTGTCTTATATTCTTGTACCACTCGTTTGTTTGATCTTGCCGATCGTGACAATGGGTTTACTTAACAACTACATTGAAAATCCTATTGAGGAATAAACTCTTTCTCAGATTTTTCTGAGTAAGATTTTTCTCAACACATTTCTTAAAAAGCCGAGGCGATCGCCTCGGCTTTTTAATTAGTACATTTGGCGATCGCCAAAGCTATAGCTGTCGCCAAATGTACTAGAACAAATCAAAAACCAAGAAACGAGTTGCGGGGCGTTGCGCCGCCACTCGTTTGTTGGTTTTTTGTCCTAACAATTCTGACTACGGCTATAAGATTAATAAATTATCTTTGTACAAAATTTATGTCGTTTCTGCGTTCATTAATATTTGCAGTAATGGCGATCGCCTTGTTACTCGCTTCGCCTCTCAATGCCCAAGCTGCCTCACTATCATTTAGCCATGCTCAGTTAAAAGGGCGAGACTTTTCAGGACAATCACTTTTTGGCTCAGGGTTTGCCAATGCCAATATGGAGGAGGCAAACTTTGAAAATGCCGATGTAAGAGGCTCTGTGTTTAGCGCTTCAATTTTGCGAAATGCCAATCTTAGAGGCACAGATTTCTCTAGTGGACTGTTAGATCAAACTGATTTCGCTAAAGCAGACCTTAGTGATGCTCTGTTAATTGAGACAATTTTATTACGCAGTACCTTTGATTTTGTAAATATAGATGGGGCAGATTTTACTGATGCAATTATGGATGGCAGTCAGCGAAAATGGCTCTGTTCCAAGGCTAAAGGAACTAACTCTAAAACAGGAGTTGATACAAGAGATTCTCTAGATTGCAAATAAAAGCCCAAAAAGAAGTGGGGGGCGGGGCGCGGGGGCCACCAAGTTTTTTGGGTTTTTTTTTGATTGGTTTTTTTTGAATGATAGGAATAAAATTAAAAAAACAAAAAATATATTATATAAATAATATATCTTTTACATAAAAAAAAACCACCCAACTCCCGGCCCCCCCGCCCCCCTCCCCCCCACTTCTTTTTGGGCTTTTATTTGCCCTAGGTTTTAGAGCATACTGACTAATATAGATAAAACCACCAAAAATCCACCAGTCACATAAAACGCTCTAACAACCTGTAGCTCGTGCCAGCCACTTAACTCTAGATGGTGATGAAAAGGAGCCATCTTAAACAGACGTTTGCCGATCCCCGCCTCGTCCTTAGTTGCTTTGTAATAGCTGACCTGAGCGATCACAGAAATTGATTCCCAGATAAAAATTGCCCCAATAATCGCGAAAGCCCAGAGTAAGTTCCCCAAAATTGCCGTAGATGCTAAAGCCCCTCCTAAAGCAAGCGATCCCGTATCACCCATAAATACCCTTGCAGGATATCGATTATGCCAGAGAAAGCCGAGATAACTACCACCGAGACACATACAAAAAATAGCTAATTCTTTGTTTTGAGGAAATAGTAGTAAAGCCATGCCAAATAAGGCGATCGCCCCAGTTCCACCAGCTAAGCCATCTAATCCATCCGTGAGATTGGTCGCATTGCTACTGCCAAGGAAAACAAAAATAGAGAGTGGAAAAAATAATAATCCAAAGGGGATCACTAGTTTAAAAGGTAAGCTAACGGTCGCGATCGCTTGCCAATTTTGAGTAATTATTAGCCAACCACAAAAACATGATGCAAAGAATGTTTGTAAAAGCAACTTGGAGCGTGGCGATAGACCTTCATTAGAATGACGGCGTAAAATCTTCCAATCATCTAACCAGCCAATAAAAGCAAACGAGAGTGTCAGTAAACTGCAAGCTAGCACATTTGCATTGAAGCCAGACCAAACAATACCCAGCAAAATACCAACAGGTATAATAAATATCCCCCCCATAGTGGGAGTTCCTTGCTTTTTAAGATGTGCTTGTGGTCCATCTTCACGGATTATCTGTCCAGCCTTGAGTCGGCGTAGTGCTGGCACAGCTACCGTTCCTAAAAAAGCTACTCCAATAGCACCCACAGTAAAGGGTAATAAAAGAGTTGAACTTATATTAGGATGCAAGAAAAGATCGACACCAACAATTAAACTTATTAAACCAATTGCTAAACCAATTGCCGTGCTGTTTCCTGTAGAAAGTCTTGCCTTCCTAATCCTTACACCAGTATCAACCATTGCCGTTCCTTACACCCACACTAACCTTCACACTCTCTTAAATTAGCTCTAAATGTTCTAAACATAGCCGTAGTCAGTCTTGTTAGGAACTTTTGCAGTACCAATGCTGCGTCGTCTCAAGACGGGGCAGATAATCCGTGAAGATGGGCCACAAGGTCATCTCAAAAAACAAGGCACTCCGACGATGGGTGGGATATTTATTATACCTGTCGGAATTTTATTAGCCCTCATATGGTCGGGCTTTAATGGCAAGGTGCTTGCCTGTAGCTTACTGACACTCTCATTTGCTTTTATCGGTTGGCTGGATGATTGGAAAATTTTGCGCCGTCACTCCAACAAAGGTTTGTCTCCTCGCGCCAAACTTTTACTGCAAGCATTTTTCGCGTCTTGTTTTTGTGCATGGCTAGCGTTAACGCAAGATTGGCAAGCGATCGCCACGATTAACTTACCATTGCATTTTGCGATTCCTCTTGGCTTACTATTTTTTCCCCTCGCCCTGTTTGTGTTTCTTGGCAGCAGCAACGCCACTAACCTGACTGATGGCTTAGATGGCTTGGCAGGTGGTACTGGCGCGATCGCCTTATTTGGGATGGCGATATTACTATTTCCTAAAAACCCAGAACTGTCGATTTTCTGTATGTGCCTCAGTGGTAGCTACTTAGGCTTTCTTTGGCACAATCACTATCCCGCTCGCGTATTCATGGGCGATACAGGCTCACTAGCTTTAGGCGGCGCGCTTGCCTCGACTGCGATTCTGGGCAACTTGCTTTGGGCTTTT
>JBBQRB010000039.1:0-18351 GCA_038215315.1 Pseudanabaenales cyanobacterium | reverse complement strand
CTCTGGTGGCAACACTCTTAGAGGCGGTGCGGGTAATGACGAACTATTCGCCTTCAAAAATGATCAACTCTTTGGTGAAGCTGGCAATGACAAACTATCTTCCGAACCGTCTGGCACTATTGGCGGCAACACATTAGATGGTGGAGATGGCAATGATACGATTTTCTCCTATATTAATGACTCCGTTTTTGGTGGCGGTGGCGACGACACGATCTTTGCTGGACAGGGTGGTAATAATACGATCGCTGGTGGACTTGGCAGAGATATTTTCTTTATTGCCAATGTCGATCTTCCAGCCAATCCCAACACCATTACCGACTTCAACCCTATTGTTGATACTATTCGTGTTGATCTAGCAGGTGTAACTCAATTTAGCGACTTGACGACCGCCCAAAGTGCAGGTGATGCGACCATCAGTCGTAATGGTACTCAGCTAGCAATTATTAAAAATACCGCGATCGCCAATCTCAATGCTACTAATGTGGTTGTCAATGTTAACGCTGCCAACAACCCCACTGTTAATGTAGCCCCTGCGATGATCGCTCCTGTAACTTTTAACATCAATGAAAATTCGGCTGTTGGGACAGTAGCTGGCATTGTTACCGCTACCGATGGCAATCTGGCGGCTGGAGACAAGCTGAAGTTCTCAATTACAGGCGGTAATAACGACCTAAATGCCAATGGCATATCTCCATTCAGTATCGATCCGATTACGGGCGAGATCAAAGTAACCGATAGTGCGGATCTAGACTTTGAGCGCAACTCCAGCATCGGGTTCAGAGTCAGAGTTAGTGATGCTGAGAATTTATTTAGCGAAGCTCAAGTCACAGTTGCTTTAAATAATGTCGCTGAAGCAACGCCACTCGCCTTTCAACTAAGCAATTTCGAGTTTGAGAACCAACCCAAGCTAGGCACAACTTCCAAGGGAGACGATGTCTTGCTTGGCGGACTATCTGGATTATTCTTTGTCGGAACTGCGGCTAATGGCAACTTAAAATTTGTTGCCAACACCGATCGCGGTCCCAATGGAAATCCTACGGGGCAGAATCGTCCCTTCCTGTTGCCAGACTTCCAACCAGAGATCGTCAGTTTTGAACTAAACCGCACCACAGGTAAAATCGAGATCACCAAAAGAACTGGCTTGTTTAGAGCTGATGGTGTTACCAAGCTAACTGGTCTACCAAACTTACAAGCAGGTGTTGGCGGAACTGCCTATACCGATGAAGTCGGGGTTAACCTTGACGGTGTTGTCCTTCCTAATGATCCACTTGGTGCTGATTTAGAAGGGATTGTTATTGATGCTAGTGGTAATTATTGGCTAGTAGATGAATATCGCCCTGCCATATACCAATTTGATATAAATGGTAAACTGCTGGATCGCTTCATTCCCATTGGGACAGCGGCGGCTCCAGAACCCGACGCAGCAGCAGGCACTTTTGGAACCGAAGTTTTGCCAGCCGTCTATGCCCAACGCCGCAACAATCGTGGCTTTGAAGCTGTTGCCCTAGAAGGTAACAAGCTCTATGCTTTCATCCAGAGTGCGATCGACAACCCTGATGTCACCAATGACAGCACATCAAGCAACTCTCGCAACCTGAGAATTCTCGAATTTGATATTGTCACTAAAGCGGTCACTGCTGAATATCTCTACATCCTTGACAATGTAACTGGTACTGGTACAGCTAAAACCGACAAAATCGGTGATGCGGTTTCCCTCGGCAATGGCAAATTTGCAGTAGTTGAGCGCGATGATCGTTCAACCACCGAATCTAATAAATTGATCTATGAGATTGATTTAAAGAACGCTACCAATATCAATAATTTAGCGAATTTAGCAGCTTTGCCAATTGGTAAGACTATCGAGCAGCTATCTCCTGCCGAATTGATTGCCGCCAACATCAAGTCTGTTGATAAAACTTTAATTGCTAATGCTGCCAAGTTTGGTTATACGGGTGTTGAGAAGCTAGAAGGGCTTGCCTTGATCGCGCCAAATACTTACGCATTAATCAATGACAATGACTTCGATAGCGCCATTCCTACCAAACTAGGCATCCTCCAATTCCCCGCACCGACACCATTACCATTGCAGCTAACCAACAACAATGGAACTATCACGATCGCAGGCGGTAGCAGCAATAAACCAACTATCTCCTTCTCGATTAAAGGTGGTGGTGCTGCATTAGTAAGTGAATTGGGTTTATTTATCGTTGATGACGATGCTGGTACGATCGACGGCAGTAGTCCTAATGCTGCTGACTATAAGGAAAAAGCTTTAGGTCGCGCCAAAGTGCTCTTCTCCACGATCGCCAACAATCCTAACGGGTTCACTGCTGAGGGATTGGAGAGAATTTTAGGCTTTGATGTGAATACAAAGTTCCGTTTCTTTAGCATCAACGATAGAACTACCACCACCGACCTAGTTCTTAAGACAAAATCCTTTGAGAAGGTGACTTTCTCAAGTATCACTAGTCTCAACTTCCAAGAGCTAAATACTACCTCTTTCAGCATTAGTTTTAACAACATCTCGATCAATGTCGAAGCTGGCACAAAGAGTATTGCCTTGGGTACAGGGTTGCAAGATAAAAGAGAAGGTGAAGTAATTGACCTGACAAGTGGTTTTAACGCAACTCTATTTCCTAGGGTTCAAGCAACATTCACTCTCAATCGCGAAGCAGCCTTTAATAACTTTGTTGGCTTCTACAAAGTTGAGAACGCGGCAGGAGATATTAGACGAACTGATGGCTCAATTGTAAAAGTTGGAGCTTCTGGATATACGCAAGCAGCAATCTCTGGGCGTGTAGCAGGTATTGACTTGACTGTTGACAATCAAACTACTCGTACTACATCAGGCATATTTGCTGCTGGCTCAATCTTCGCACCATTTATTGTCATCAATGGCAGCCCTGATGCAATTTTAGATAGTAATCCTAATAATGATCCAGCCGTCTACTTCTCCTATCTAGGGGCAAACTCTGACGGTATAGATCATGTGCGTTTGCTGGGTAATAACACCTTTGGATTTGAGGATCTACCTAGTGGTGGTGACTTTGACTACAATGACTTTATCGTTAACGTTAAATTGACTCCGATCGCCTAGACATACAGCGCTTTGCGCTTAAATCCGAACCAATAAAAATTTTTGAAGGGTTGCGAAGCAACCCTTCAAAAATTTTTATTGTGGTTCTGGTTTGAGCATAAAGCACTTCATTCTGAAAAAAGAGAGACAACCCGCAGGATTGCCTCTCTTTCTGTTTAAGATTTCAGTGGACTCATACCAATATTAAAACTAATCGCAATTCTGACCTCTTCACTCATATTCATATCTACACCATGCAACAACCAACTAGGGAACAGAAGCATTGTGCCTTCGTTGGGCTTATAACTAATTTTGGGATGAGTCCAAAGATTAAATTCTGTAACTGGAGGAATGATCATTTGCGAAGCAGGGCGCGGATCATTAAAAAAGATACCACCACAATTTTCTGGAGCTTTGAGATAGTAAACGCCACTCAAAATTGAGTTGGGATGATTGTGCAATGAGTTTGAGGCGAGTTTGCCATTAATGATCGCCCAACAAGTAGTGATATTAACTGAAAACTTTTGCAAATCCCACTGTAAGAAATTTGCGACTTCGAGAACGTTTACATTAACAATATTGGTGAATTCAGCAAAGCGATCGCGTTTGTGTAAATCGTTGACACTATGCCAGCCCATTACATTTGACCACTTTTCCCCTTGGCGATCGCGCTGTTGTTCTTCGTGAATTTCTTGAAGTAAGGTTTCATTTAAGGTGTGATGGTTGGCGATCGTAAAGTGCCAGATTGATGTAGGAAACCAGTCATTTCGAGAGGCGGGCATAAATTTTAGAGATTTATATGATTTTAATCCTGAAACCTTATAACTACTTTCAGAGATCTTTTCAAGTGTATAAACTACATACATACTCCCTTCTCAGTGAAAGATTAGACGGTGCGGCGTTTCGCGCCGCAACGCTAATTCTTAGGTTTTAATATTTATTCTCATACTAGGAAGGGAGTAATTTAGCCAATCCACTATCTAAATCATCACTATCTGAAAAATCTATATCTGTAATGACTAAATCTATTTTGAAATCATCACTTTGCGATCGCTATAACTCCAATCCTTTGGCAATATTTTCCGCCTCTAAAATTTAATAATTCTGATCTAGCTCTTCCTTAAGCCAATCTTGCAAAAGATAGCGATCGCTCTTACAGCTATCCACAATTAATATAGTTTTAGTCTCGGTCATTTCGTTAACCTCTGTAAATTTTGTAATGATTTGTAAAGTTTAACGTATAAATTAAGCTATATTATATATCAATATAAATTTTACCTAAATAAACTATATATTTCATGCATCTTATACACTTAATTTATGCCTAAGATGATTATTTTGGCTTAACTGTATAATCATCAAGAATTTCTCGACCGCGACGAGTCAAAGTTTCCGAGCCTTCTAGCATCAATAAATATTGCCCACGATCCAAGCAGCTACGACAGGACATAGATAAACTGCTTTTAAAGAACCAACCATAAACAGCCCCGATCATCCCACCGATCGCAATACCGATTAATCCAGAAGTTGAAGTTATCGTAAAGAAAGCCTGATACCAATTGAGATTTGGCAACCTGATCCCCAAAATCAAACATAAAATACCGCCCACTGCCATGCTAATCAGCCCTAGCCAAAGCATTCCTCGTTTAGCATAGCGCCATGTCGTATGAGTTGGATTGAATAAGCCAACACTATCTGGACTGTTGTAACCTTTCCCTACCAAAGCTAAATGCTCTGGCGAGATACCATGACATTGCAACAGACGATATGCTTCAAACGCCGAAGACTCGTCTGGCAAAACTGCAATCATTAGGCGTGAATTTTTATAACGAGTATGCGCCACAGGGTAAGCCTAGATATCGACTAAGTGGTTTCTTATCCAATAAAACGTTGACGACACTTTGCGCTCTCACCGTCTTATTGGATTTCAGTATATAGCTCATCCTACTAAGTTTCAGGCAGTTCAAATCTGTTTTTTTAGTGTAATTTCTCAACATTTGACAAAACGGATCTACATCTGCCGCCCCCCTATTCGGTTTTAGCCCAAAAAGCTGTAGCGCACGCGCAGCGTACGCTACAGCTTTTTGGGCTATGTTTACAAAGTGCCTAAGCGATCGCGTATAGTTTCTTGAAATCTATCAAATTCAAAGTTATTGATACTTTCTTCTCTTAATTTTTGAGGCTGATAAACTATTTTGTTTTTATAGCTTCCTAGTAAAATATCGATAATTGTGTTAGCTATTTCCTCTGCGTCATCTGGATTTACTAAGGCTCCAAGTTTGCCATTGCAAAGAGCATCGATCGCCCCATCTAGATTGCCTCCCAAAGCAGGCTTACCGCAGGCTAGAGCTTCTAAATAGACAATCCCAAATCCTTCTCTTTTACTAGGCATAGCAAATAGATCGCAAAGATTGTAATGGTCACAAAGCTCTGCATCAGGAATGAAACCAGCTAAAGTAACGCAGTCTTGGAGATCATTTTGTTTGATGATTTGCTCAATGCGATCGCGATCGCTCCCCTTTCCGACAATTAAATAATGAATATCTGGAATCGCTTTACGAATAGCTGGCATTGTTTCTAGGAGACTGTCATAGCCCTTGTACTGCTCCGATTTAATCAATCGAGCTACCGTTAAGATAATCTTCTGATCTGGTTTGAGTCCATACTTAGCAAGCAAATATTCGGGCTTAGAGGCAATTTTCCAGTTGTCCGCATCAAAAGTATTATGCAAAATACCAATCTTTTTGGAAGCTAAATCTTGTTCTTGGCAAAGGCGATCGCGCGTGTAGTTACTTACCGCAAGAATTAGATCGGCGTTGTGCAGTGCTGATTTAAGTAATTGGCTATCTATGTCCCATGCTTCTACACCATGACAAATCGTTACATATTTTGTACCAAGCAGTTTTTTGAGAAGTAGAGCAATTGGTGCAAAATTAAGATGGGTCATAATGATCAGATCAGGCTTTTGGGCGATCGCAGATATTATTAGCCGCAAAGCAAATACAAGCGTTCTGAGAGGAGATTTAGTCGTACCTGCGCCGTAAAAATGTGTGTGTGAATGTTTATGAGAATAGCGATCGCTATTCTTAGTAATGGCTTTATTTACGCTTTCTTGGATGATTTGCTCAGTATCATTTTTGATAAATACTTCCAAGTTAGCTTGCGGATAAAGATTCTGAATTGCTTGTAGAAAGAAGCCTGAAAATACTTGGATTCCTCCCTTGCTGGCAAAAAGTTCAGGAATCCACAGATGTATTTTTTTAGATTTAGCCATCTTCTAATTGCATCGAATCGACAGTTTCTATTATGAGAGCATTTGTGACATTTTTAGTCTCTAAGCTCTCGTAAATATGAAAATTGTTATAGCGCTTTATACTTTTTTAACCCCCCAGAGAAATTTTGAAAGTGCCGCGAAGCAGCACTTTCAAAATTTCTCTGGGGTTGGGTTTGCACGCAAAGTTGGGGCTAGCCAAAAAAGCTGTAGCGCACGCTGCGCGTGCGCTACAGCTTTTTTGGCTTTTAAGGTTACGAAGTAAAAGACTTTCCTAAACCGATTTCAGCGAGGCGTTTGCGGAAAATAATCGAGCTTTTATCCCCAGCAATATGTACTTCATCGGCAAGACAAATCGGCAAATCCTCTGGCCATTGCTCCTCAACGATAGCCCTGTCTTCATCAAAGACCTGATGATTAAAGTCGAGTGTGTCTTGCAATGGTGCCTCCTTATCAAAGTTGCGACAAATTGGTACAAATACTTTCGTCTCACGCGCAGAAACTGGCGAAGCCGCATTCATAACATGGAGCTTTCCGTGAGGGAAGAAGACCGTTAATTTGGCCGTAAAGGGAACAAACAATTCAAATAGTCTACGCCACATAAAATCAGACGGGGCTAAGTGCTTCATTCCATGAGCATAGTTACTAACAGTGCTGATGTAGTCGGCGCGAAATCCCGAAGGAGTTTGCTCGATCGCATAGTCTGGCACTTCAGAATTATCCTGTTCACCAAAGGACTTGGCATGGATAAAGGCAAAGTGACTCACATCTAAAAATCCTTCCACTTGTCGCCCTGCGGCGGCTTTTAATTCCACAGCATCGGGTAGAACTTGAATGTAATCGGGATCTTCCCATTCATCAAGCTCTGGGAATGGCACAGTTCCATTGTCTACTAGCCTTGTCCAGACTAGACCATAGCGTTCCATTACTGAATAAGTTTTTAGTTTGAGTCTTGCTGGTATTTTGGCATTCGGCTCCGCAGGAATACAAACACATTTAGCATCACGATCATACTGCACACCATGATAAGGGCAGATAAGGCGATCATTTTCAATCCTACCCAAGCTTAAAGGAGCGCCTCGGTGCAGGCATAAGTCTTTGGCAACGATTATCGTACCGTCAGAAACTCGATAAATTACTAAGCGCTCATCTAGTAGGCGAGTTCCATAAGGCTTTTCGGCTGTGATTTCATGGGAGAAAGCGACAGGATACCAAAATGGGGCAAGTGCTTGCCAATCACTTGAACTAAAAGTGCAGTTGCGGGGTAAAGACACTTCTTTAGTTGCTACCATAAATATCACTTTTGTTGTGTAAACATATGCTTGACGTTACAGCTAGAAATTGTATATGTCTGTATAACTTTGCACGAATCGATCTATAGCTGTCGCCAAATCAAAACCCAAAATAGAGATGCGGCGCTGAGCGCCGCATCTCTATTTTGGGTTTTTAAGTTAGAAAATGGCAACGCTATTTTCTAACTTGGTATAACAAGACTGGCGACAGCTATAAAATGAGAATTTTTGTTGTGGAAGCCAAGCATCTAAATATAAAATTCAAAGCCCTATGATGCACACGCATCGTGCGCCATAGGGCTTGATTATCAAACTAAGTGAATTGGTTATTTTTTAAAGCCCATGAAAGTTGACATATATAAATTTCCACAAAATAGCCCCGACGATTTGACAGCTCTACGATCTGCGATCGCCTCAGGAGAGATCAAACCGCAACAAATTGTTGCCATCATGGGCAAAACTGAGGGAAATGGCTGTGTTAATGACTTTACTAGAGGATTTGCAGTCCAAACTCTCAAAACCTATTTGGGTGAACTCGTCGGCAAAGATCAGGCAAATTCCATCGTTTATGTGATGTCTGGAGGCACTGAAGGTGCGTTGAGTCCACACATGACTGTTTTCACCCTTCAGCCATCTTTGCTAGATGCTCCATCGAGGATGTCTCTTGCTCTGGGAGTCATTCACACTCGCGACTTCACGCCTGCGGAAGTTGGCTCTTTGACGATGGTTAGCGAAGTGGCGACAGCAGTTAATCAGGCGATCGCCAAGGCAGGAATAGCCAAAAGTGACGTACATTTTGTGCAGATTAAATGCCCACTGATTACAAGTCATGATCGCCAGAGGATCGATGATCAAAGTAGCCAACTCCCCAGCAAATTTATTAGTAGCTATCAGTCGATGGCATATTCGCGAGGTGCTTCGGCTTTGGGAGTAGCTGTAGCTTTAGAAGAAATTCATTTAGAAAATATCCAGCCAGAAGATATTTGCCAAAATTATGACCTCTATTCCACAGTTGCCTCAACTTCAGCAGGCGTAGAGCTAAGTAATTGTGAGATTTTAGTGTTGGGTAATTCGCCTCAAGCCACCAGTAATTTTGTGATTGGGCATAGCGTGATGAACCATGCCCTAGACGTGCAATCAATACTTCAGGCGATCGCGAATACAGGACAGTCGAGCGATCGGGTCGTAAATATTTTTGCGAAGGCAGAAGCTGATCCATCGGGACAACTGCTAGGAAGGCGGCACACGATGATGGATGACTCAGATATAAATCACACCCGCATGGCTAGGGCTGTGGTTGGGGCAGTTGTGGCTTCTGTGGTTCAAGATCCCATGGTTTATGTTTCGGGAGGTAGTGAGCATCAAGGGCCTTCGGGGGGTGGACCTGTCGCCGCGATCGCCCGTCTTTGAATAGGATGGAGTAAAATAGACCATAGTTTTTTATCACCACTGCCATGAGTCAAACCGATAATATTGAAGAACGCTTTCGCGAATTAGAGCGAGAAGTAATGGGCAAGCAAGCTAGCAGCCAACCTCAAGATCCAAACAAACGGGCTGAACCAGAATTTGTGGCGATCGGTCAAAGTGTCGATACTGCCAAAACTGGACTAAGTAGCTTGATTAGCTCGGTAAATAGCCTCACGGGAGCCACCAAAGTTGCCGCGATCGCTGTCCTTGGTCTAGTTGCCTTTACGATTTTAAATTTTGTGTTCAAATTAGTTGCCGCCGCCATCTCCATCGGTATTATGGCTCTAGTTGGATTCATTCTATACAAGGTATTCTTTGAGCCAAGTTCAACCAAATGAACTTATAGATTTACAAAGCTGTGAGTTCAGGTTTTCTCTAAGTTAGATTTCTGAATATCTACAAGAACATTTATCAAGACTGAGCAAACAGCTTTAATTCATATCCTTTATCAAGACTAAATCCTATGGCAATATCCCGTCGCCCCATTCAGCCTCGGTTGCGCTCAATGCCACTGCGTAAGACTCCTTCGGCGCTATACATTCAAATGCATCAACTCGCCAATGAAAAAGAACGCTTGCAGGAAGAGTTAGTCCGTGTGTGCGATCGCCAGCAGCAAATCATAGCTCGCCTCGCTGAATTAGATTGCAACCTAGCCAAATTAGACCTTGATTTGGAAAATAATGCGGCGAATGCTGATATGTCTGAATCCCAATTTGTCAACAAGATTAAAGCCAAGCCTATAGAGCGTATTCAAAAAGTCCAGAACTCTGGCTATCAAACTATGAACATTGACTATTAACCACAAAAGGGGAGTCGGCTAAGCCGACTCCCCTTTTGCTATAAAACCCAGAAAAGTTTTTAAAAATGCCGCTTTGCGGCATTTTTAAAAACTTTTCTGGGTTTTATAGCAGCCCAAAGCGCCGCATAACCATAAATAAATTTTATAACCTGCGAAATCAATCCGAAATAAACGGGTACTATAAAAATAATTACCCGTAAATAAATGGTAAATTTGAGCCAAGTTCAAATTGATAATATTGGCGCTTATATGCAGTTCGAGCGACAGTTTTATGAGCAGCGGGGAATGGGTTTGGGATTGAGTATTGCCAAAACCTTGATTGAGTTTTATGGCGGTAATCTTGCGATCGCCAGCAAAGAAGGAGTTGACACAACTCTAACTATTTCAATTCCTAGTAAATAAATATGGCGGCGCTTAGCGCCGCCATATTTATTTACTCACCTTACGCAGAAAATTCTAAGCCCCTCATCCCCTAACCCCTTCTCCTGCGGGATAAGGGGTTAGGGGATGAGGGCAGATCTTTGCTAAGGTCGCCGCATCAGTTATTAGCCAATCAGTGGTCTAAAGCCGTGCTTTACGGATACTTTGCCGATCTTGTCCATATTCTCAATACTGATTTGGTTACGTCCCCATGAGAAACTACTGTGCCATCCTTCAAACTCTAGAAGCATCGCCTCCGCAAAACAGGCAAAAAGTTGACGCGCAGGAGCCGTCATATTCACTATTTTCATGATTTTCCAATCAATATCGAGGCTATGCTCTACGATGCCTCCATCAATCACATGAACCCCCTCTTGTTGGAGGAGGTCACTCATATTTTTGGGATAGCCGCCATCAATCAAAATGCAAGGACGCTTAAGCGTACTCGCATCGATCGCCATCCCTTTTGCCATACTCGCCACCCATACAATAATGTCGGACTGGGGTAGAGCGGTCTCCATATCTAAGACCTTACCCCGTCCAAGCTGAGCTTGTAATTCTTGTAAACGTTCTTGATTGCGGGCAACTAGCAATAGGTCTTTGATATTGGTGCGAGCATCTAGCCATCGACAGACAGCGCTACCGATATCCCCTGTTGCGCCGCAGACAGTTACTGTCGCTTTTGCTAAGTCAATACCAAACTTACGGCTAGCCTCTTCGATTTGCCGACAAATAATATAAGCCGTATGGGTATTGCCTGTGGTAAAGCGATTAAACTCTAATTGAATATTCCGCACACTCGACATTTGACTGAGATTAAAGTTCTCAAAAATAATCGAAGAGAATCCTCCTAGAGCCGTGATGTCAATATCATTTTTTTGAGCTAGAGCCATCGCATTGAGGATCTTGCGAATTGCTGTTTTAATTTTGCTAGCTGCCAACATTTCGGGCAAGAAGCAAGACTCCACATACAGCCCTTCGATCTGCTGCCCTGTGGCACTCGTAACTTTGATGCGATCGACAATTTGGGGCGGGGCGCTACACCAAAATTCCAAACCTTGATCGGCATATTCGGGATAGCCTAATTCCCTTGCTACAGACTGAGCGTGTTCAAGACTTGTCAAATGCCCTATGAGACCAAACATCGATTGCGGTTACCAGTTACAGTTATCAACGAAAAGTACAGCTCTTTGCGCTTTTATAAAATCCAGAGAAGTTTTTAAAAGTGCCACAAAGCGGCACTTTCAAAAACTTCTCTGTACTCTTTAAAGCCTCAACAGGCTGTAAGTGTAGTCGCGCCAACGGCGCGACTACATTAATTAAGCAGCCGCCAGACCCATGGCAGACATTCTCATGATGTCACGGGTATTGAAGCCGATTTTGCCAAGGCTTTCGCCATACTGGATCATGAAGTCTTCAATCAAAGCTTCCTTTTCCATACCAAGAACTTTGGCATCGGTTTCGACTTGGTTGAGCATTTTCCAGACGATGGGCAGATTTTGACGATTAGCAGACTCTAAAGTTGATTTGGAGTCTGTAAAGTGATTTTGCAACCATTCTTCGCCAAAATTAAGATGCAAATATTCTTCTTTGACCACACCTTCAGTAATCTTGCGAGCAAAAGGATCAGCAACAGGAATATAAATATTGTAAGCAGCGATCGCAAAGCACTCAATAATTAGTGATTGGATCAGTAGACAGGTCACAATATCCCCTGTGGCAAATGCTTTTTGAAAGTTGCTATGCAGTTGTGCAAAGAATTTCTCAGCAAAGTCCATGTCTGGTGTCACCTTAAGATTTTTACCGCAAGCAGTGAAACCTTTTTTGTGGCGATCCTCCATCTTCGCAAGTCTTTTAAAGTCTTCAGTAAATTCGGGCAGCAACTCCGCTAGTTGGAGATAATTGCTGTATGCCTCAGCTTCGCCCTCAATGACGATCGCATTGATTCGACTGTAGGCATCGCGATATGTTTCTGTTTGATAGTCAATCGCGACAGCTTCGAGTGTTTGCCCCATGTTTTGCCTCTTTTAGTATCCCTACTCAATAAAAGTTAATCTCTAGCTATTTTATGCTAAGTAGCACAATGCAATGAAAATTAAACCTCCAAGACTTGAGTTTTCATAATCTAGTTGTCGTCATATGCTCAATAAAGTGCCGCAAAGTGCCGCGCTTTTAACAACAAAGCTAAATACAAAACCTATGGTATGGGCTACGCTTGCGCCGCAAGTTTTGTATTTTTTTGTGTTTAGCTCTACTTATTTAGCAAGTGACCATAAATTTGCATTAGCCTCTGGTAATTTGCTGAGCTTGTGTAAAAGTTTTGATAAGTTTGTTGAGCGTTACTGCCCATCGCTCTCATTGCGTCTAGATTTGTGCCACACCAGAGTAATTTTGCAGCCCACAAGTCCATGCGATCGCTGGGAATTAAAAAGCCATTGTGTTCTGGGGTAATCAGTTCCGACAGAGCACCTAAGTCTGAAGCGAGTACAGGTTTTCCACAAGCAAAGGCTTCAACCACTACCCGCCCAAAGGTCTCATACCATTGTGACGGCACGGCGATCGCTGTTGCCGACTGCATTGCTTGCATAATCTTGTCGGGAGGCAAATATCCTAAAAACTTAACATTCTCTAAACCTGAATCATAAACAAATTGCTCTAATTTTGATTTCTCTGCGCCATCGCCAAGAATTGTTAGTCGCCAATCTGGTTTATTTAGAGCTGCCCAAGCTTTTAATAACATAATCACTCCTTTTTCTGGGGATAGTCTGCCAACAAATAGAAAATTAGGTTGATCAGAAATTTTTAATCCTAATTTTAATCCTAAGTGTTTACAGACAGGAGGATTGATTACATAGGATTTTACATAGAGGCGATCGCTGCTAATGCCGATTTCTTTGAGTTTATCTGCCGCAAAGTGGCTAGGTGTAATGAATCCACTTACATCCTTTTGCCAAGTGCGCCGCCAACGATTGACGGAGATCATTGCCCAAACTGCTAAAGAAGCGATCGCCGAATCACGGTAACAGCCATAGCGAACACCACGCCAAGGATTATGCCCCACGCAAGCTTCGCAAGTTTTGCCATTTCTTAATAAGTATCCATTCAAACAACCCAGTCGGAAATTATGTAAATGTTGAATTGAGGGGATATCTAGCGATCGCGCCGCCGCATGGACTGATGGAGAGAATAGTGGAAAAAAATTTTGAACATGGACAAGATCAGGTTTTAGCTTTTGAAACTGCGATCGCATTTCACGATAAACCTTAAAGTTCCAAGCAGTCTCTGCAAATAGTTTTAGCTTATCGGATAGCGAATAAGCTTTAATGATGTCATTGTGAACTTCAATTAGCGTTACGCGGTGACCATATTCTCGCAATAGTTCCACATCTGCGTCGGTTGAGACATCCTCGCCGCCAGCATATTGATAGCGATTATGCAGCATCACAATATGTAGAGGTTTAGACATAAAAACGAACTAGCCAAGAGATTGATTTGGCTATGAATAAGGGGATGCCAATCAAAATACCATATTTATAAGTATGGAAATAAAACTGTGTTGGTAAATGATAAGGCGATTTATAATTCCCAAAAATTAACTTTAGAGTGCGATTTTTTGACTTTCTAACATAATTAGAAAAGCTATGAATCGGATCTTTTTCTTCAATTAAAGTCACCTTGGCTTTGCCTAAAATATAAACTTTAAATCCTGCTCTAGTTGCCTTTAAGGTATACATTCCATCACCAGCATACTGTCTAAATTTAGCAGCATCGGGCGCACCAATCTGTTTAAATATAGTTGCTGATATCCCGACACAATAACCACTTAATCCATCAACTTCAACTACTTCATTTTCCCTAGCTTTAATTCTGGAACGACCTTTAAAACCAGTTTCTACTAATTCTCCTGACTCTGAGGCATAACAAGATGCCCCCACAATTGAATTAGGATGTTCGCATAAAAAATTTACTAACAAATTCAAAGTGTTTGGTTCAGTATGGCTGTCATCATTTAACCAAATGAAATGTGTTGCGCCATGTTCATAAGCATATTTCATACCGAGTGCGATCGCCCCCGTCCACCATAAATTTCCATCGCCTTTGAGAATAGTAGCTTCAGGATAGTTTGCGGTGACTTCTTCAGAAGTGCGATCGCTAGAGCCATCATCAACCACAATCACCTGATATTTCTGCAAATCACCATTAGTTTGCAAATTCTCTAGGCAAGCAAGAGTGAGAAACTTGCGATTATGAACAGGGATAATAATATAGATGTTTTTAACAGCTTCAGCCATACTGTAATTGCCATGCAAAAATTGAATTTATCTTAAATTTTTACAACGCTTTGCGCTGTAAAATTGGTTGTCATCAGTACCAAACTTGTAAATTATGATTAAAACGAAATAAATTTTTGGGGTTGCAAATCTTTTTTATTTTACTAGGTGTATACCAAATTAGTTTGTCTATATAAGCTAAAATCCAGTCATTAATTCTTGGTGTTGAACATATATTTCTAACCTCTTTTGTGTAAGCCGCTAAGTTCTCAGAAATTTGCCCTTTGTGTCGTCTAAATCCACCGAGATGAGCCTCCACTATATTTAGATTTTCTTTCTGAGAAAATTGTGACCACAAATAATAATCACCTGCGTATTGCAAACTAGACAGGAATTTATAGTCAAGTAAAGAATTTAGATCGACCGACCAAAAAGTTGACTCTTGCTGTACACAAGGGAATACTTTCAGATAAAAACCGCAATCAAAAAAGCTCTTTCGATATTTGTACGGTAGCTTTACATCGACAAGTTGCGATCGCTCGTTATAAGTAACCGCGTATCCAGTTATCCAATTTATATGGTTTTCTTCAAATAGATCTAGAACAATATCAAAAGCACATTTATGATAGTAATCACCTGCATTTAAATAAGCAATAATATTGCCAGTAGACATTTGCAACCCTTTAGCCAAAGCAGAGTATATCCCTGAATCATTCTCTGATATAAGCTTTATATGGGGCGAGTTAATTGATTGAATAATGGATAGAGTTTGATCAGAAGAATTACCATCACAGATAATATATTCTAGTTCAACTCTTTGAGATAGCACTGCTGTTTGAGAAACAACTGATTCTATTGTTTCCTTTATATAGCTTTCTGCATTAAAGCATGGTGTGATAATTGATATTTTTTGCATATAGTGATTCGGCGTGAATCATTGATAACTATTTGAACTAAATATAACATTGTCAGAGGGAATAAAGAAGAGATCTACCTGCCAAAATGATTTATCTTTTTGTCTATGTAAAGGTTCCGCTAAGTCAACACATCTAAATCCCTTTTGCTCCATATAAACACATAACTCATAAAATTTAAGACTATCATTTGTTAACTGAAAATTATAGGCTTCTATAATCAAAAGCTCTGTATTTTTTAAGGTCTGACTTGCTCCTTCTAAAATTGGCACTTCAAAGCCATGAGTATCGAGCTTAATTAAAAAGGGAGGAAGTAATTTTTGGGTTTGAACTTCGATATCAATAGTTGTGATGGGAACAGTAATACAGTTTTGCTCAAACGGAGTGTGTGCGGCAAGTCCTCCAAATAAATCTGATGCGTCAAAGTAGCATTGTCCAGTTTTATCACCTGCGGCAGCGATTATATAGTCAATATCTTGATGTTTAGCTTTTACTTTTCTCAATGCAGGTTCATGTTCTTTGCGTGCTTCTATAAGAAAGTAAAAGGCTTCAGGAAAATATTTTTTGGTAACTAACGACCATCTCCCATCAGATGCGCCTACGTCAATTACGGTTCGGATATTTGGATTTCTTGATTTCGTTCTTGATAATGCTGCTGCCATTGAGTACCCATCTGTCTCAAAGCCTTTACTTCTTAATTTCTCTTGGAGATCTTGGAGGAAATTTTTTATAAAGCGTTTCATAATTTTTATTTTGTTGCTCGGTTTTTATTTTGTGATGGTATCTAACAAATTATTTTAGGACTGCTAAATACTCACGGATCTATTTGCTAAAATCTCCTCAAACAATCGTAAATAGCGATTCGCTTGAAGTTCTTGCGAAAATTCACGTTCAGCTTTCTCTCTCGCTTGCTTTGACAGATTAAGATAGCGATCGCTGTCCTCTAATACCCAACTAATTCCATGCGCCAAATCTTCTATATCAAAAGGTTGTGCTAAATATCCGTTTGTTTTATGGTCGATCATATCGGGCATTCCACCAATACCAAAAGCCACAACTGGTAATCCACAAGCGATCGCCTCAAGGACAGTATTTGGTAAGTTATCCTGAATTGAAGGGGCAACAAACACATCAGCAGCACTATATATCAAAGAAAGACTAATGTCATCGCTGAGATTACCTAGATAATGGGATTTAAATCCTAGATCTAATGGAACTCTCGGCTCAGAAGCACCAAATATCAATATTTCTAGTTTGGCTTGATCTGTTCTCTCTGCTAACTTCTGAAGTGCAGGACGGAGTAGATGAAATCCTTTTCGTTGATCGCTAGTAGGGCTAAGTGAACCAAATAGAATTAACTTGGTATCTTGAGGAAGATTGAGAATTTGTCTTGCCAAAAGCTTGTCAATTGGCTTATAAACCTTTAGATCTAAGCCATAGGGAATTACTTCTATTGATACATTCTCAAACAATGAACTAGCCTTTGCACATTTGGCTAACCATTTACTAGGGGTAACTATATTTAAATTTAGTCCTTGCCAATGTTTATGTTTGCGTTCCCAATTCCATCGAGATAAGTCCCTATGATGGCGACTCTGTAATTGCGGACAAGAGCCACAATTATTTAAATAGCGATCGCAGTCATAACTATAATGGCAACCGCCCGTAAAAGCCCACATGTCATGCAGTGTCCATACTATCGGCTGACGAATTTTTTTAATCATTTCAATAGGTATAAAACCTTCACAAACCCAATGTAAGTTGATAATATTTGGGTTAATCTGAGCAATTTGCCAATCAAGATTATTAGGTAGCCATTGAGTCGAAAATATGCGTGATTTACGCTGGGGATAAAATTTTAAAGGTAGATCATCAATTATCTGTCGAATTTTCGCTAATCCTTTACTTAACTTATACCTTGAGATAATTACTCTAAAATTATCATCAGTTTTTGTTTGCACTAACATTTGACTATTTACATTAATAGCTTGTAAGCTCTGATTTAGCCTATAGGCAGAACGGGCTGCGCCCCCACCCATGTCAAAACTACTAACAATCAAAACATTCATGACTTAAAGCCCTCTATAAACAGTGAGTCTGGCTTTCGCACTTTGCCATTAATCATATCTAATCCATAACTATTAAAGTTAGGAATACTACTCTCATCTGCTTGGCAAATTCTAATATCTACAAATCCAGATTCTTCGAGTATTCTTTTTAAGGAAAAGCGATCATACATCCACCGATGCACTTCCCCAGTATTACGAAATAGTCCTTCTTCAAAAGATTGTAAAGAATCATCACCTGCGAACAAAAAGACAAAAGTTTTAGCAATATTAATCCTTACTTTTTTAATCATCTGAGATAAGCTTTTAGATCTTAGTTTGGTAAATAAATCATATTGCTTTATGTGATTCTCTTTTTCTAAATAATTTTCTGCTTCATAGCCAAATCGAGAAAGAACAAAGTCCTTATTTTCAATAGCAGGATTAGATAAATATTTTCCTATTTCACCGCCAATATACTTCCGTACAGTCTGATCATAAAGCTCTAGCATCATCCAGTCATAATTTGCTACGGCTTGAGTATCACCTTCTGATGCTTTATCTAAGTACAATAGATAACTTCTGGCGATCGCTTCTAGATCTGGCACAACTAAACGAATGATTCCACTTAACTTAAGAACTCGAAAGCATTCATTGATAAGTTTTTGCGCCTCAATTTGAGTTAAATGCTCAATCAAATGGGAGCTATAACATACAGAAAAGTAATCATCAGAAAACAATAAACCTTTGCGAATATCACAAGTTTTTACTGAATCAGAAGAAGAAGAAAAATCTA
>JBBQRB010000038.1:0-18366 GCA_038215315.1 Pseudanabaenales cyanobacterium | reverse complement strand
TTGGCGCTTCTCTTTCGTCGGGTTTGCTTCGCTTTCGCTCCGCTCTCCCTTCAGCGCTTTACTAAGTTAGCAAGCTTGGTTTGCTTTGTCAACCCCTTTTGTGGAAATGTTTCTTGCTCGCGTTATTCCTTGATCTTGAATCCCTTGCTAGTTAAGCTTCATAACTTGATCAAAGGGTGAAATTGCTTTAGGCTTTGGCAACGCTGCCTCAATGGATTTGGTTACAAGGGCTTGAACGGCTTCTACGCCTTCCCAACCTCTAATTTCGGTGGCTTTCTTTTCTAGGTTTTTGTAAGAGCGAAAAAATTCAGCAATCTCTTCTAGTCTGTGAGGGGCAACGTCGGCTAGAGTTTTGACTTCGGCATAGCGGGGATCTTTAGCAGGGACACAGAGAATCTTTTCGTCGCGATCGCCGCCATCGATCATGATTAGCATTCCGATGGGACGTGCAGGGATAATGCAGCCAGGGAATGTGGGTTGATCGATGATTACCATGCCATCGAGGGGGTCGCCATCGTCAGCAAGAGTATTGGGAACGAATCCATAGTCGTAGGGATATTGAACTGAGGAGTAAAGGACGCGGTCTAGAGCAAAGGCATTGAGATCTTTATCGAATTCGTACTTGTTTTTGCTACCTGCGGGAATTTCGATGAGGACATTGAGGATTCCTGCTTTAGGTTGTGGGGGAATGAGGGACAAGTCCATTAGTTAATCCTTAGAAGTTTATTACTTATATATTCAAGATCTGGACAGCGATCGCTTAACGAATTGCTGCCTCATAAAAAAGTATAAGTGTCTAGGGTGCTTGTGTTTGAGGTTAATTAGTTACGCTGATATTCACTTTAAGAAAAATATGCTTTACTGTGATGCACGTGAAGTGTGAGGATGTGCATGTTTTTGCAGCAAGAAGCTCGGTTCCCTATTGGTGTGTTTGATAGTGGGGTTGGCGGACTTACGGTTTTACAAGAAGTTCATCGCCAATTGCCTAATGAGTCGGTGGTTTATTTTGGTGATACGGCGCGACTACCCTATGGCACGCGATCGCCTGCGGAAATTGTTGAGTATGTTTACGAGATTCTGCACTGGATGCAATCTCTGCAAGTAAAAATGGCAATTATGGCTTGCAACACCAGTTCAGCTTTAGCTCTAGATGTGGTACGCAAAGATTTTGAAATACCAATTTTAGGGCTAATTTTGCCAGGGGCAAGAGCGGCTGTTGGCAAAGGCAAGCGGATTGGGGTAATTGCAACAACGGCTACGGTAAAAAGTGAAGCCTATGTTCGAGCCATTTGTGAGAGTGATCCATTAGCTCAAGTTTTTCAGGTAGATTGCCCAGAATTTGTACCTTTAATTGAGTCAGATCGGATTAATGATCCCTATACTCTTCAAGTAGCAACAGCATATTTACAGCCTTTGATTGATGAAAATATCGATACTTTAGTTTTAGGATGTACGCATTATCCCCATTTATCAGGGGTCTTGCGGCAGATATTACCTGCCAATGTAGCTTTGGTTAATCCTGCTGCCTATGTAATCAGGGCGGCAGGTCAAGAACTTGATTTGATGGGGTTGAGGGGTTCCGAGGTTTACCGTAATCGAGCTGAAACCAGTTTTTTTGTGAGCGGCGACCCAGATAGATTTGCACAGGTGTCTCGCCGTTGGTTAGGAAAGTTGCCTGCGGTGCAGAAAGTCTCCTTATCTCCTGTAGAATTGCTTTCCTAGAGCCTTACGCAAAATCTTTAATATTCAGGTTAATGGAAATAATCCTTTGAGTTATCAGCGCCGACAATCTATTTGGTTAGTTTTGTGCTTAATGTCTAGTTCCTATGCGATTACGGGAATGGGCATTAGGGAGACTTTTGCGCTTGAAACATCTTCTGGGCATACTAATAATCTTCAGGCTCAACTACCATCATCGTTTCCGCAGCTACAGTTAAATAATATTCAGATTGGTGCTGATGGGTTTGCTCTACAAATTAATGGGATACCTCAAATTGGGACAATGAGAGTAATTGAACCCGATCGCGTGATTTTAGATTTGCAAGCAACCAAAGTTTTACCGAAATTACATAATGCGACTATCGGGGTCAATCGTTTTGGAGTTAGGCAGATTAGGGTTGCTCAGTTTCAAAATTCACCTGCAATTACTCGATTGGTTTTCGATCTTGATAACAATAGTCAGTTCAAGTTTCTTAGTTCTTTTGAGCCGAATCTGGGCATATTTTGGTTGCGCCCAACTAGACAAATGACTGGAGCTGTCGTTAGCGGCAACTCGAACAGTACTGTTGCAAGTAGCCCTCGACTATCTTTGACCAACCAATCAGAACCGTTGAGAGTCATACCATCCATTGAAGGATTAGCTTTTAATGGTTACGGTCAATTGGTAATTCAAACCAGTAGAGCGATCGCATATCAGGGAAATTACAATTTAGCAAATAATACTTATAGTGTTACCCTTCCAGATAGTCGAATTTCCGAGAAGTTGCGCAGACCACTACTAGGCTCAAATAGTCCTATTGAACAAATTCGTCTCAATCAAGTTGGGAAATCTGTAGTTGTCAGTGTAAAGACAGTTTCAGGATGGCAGATTGCTTCTTCGAGTCGTACTAGCCCCTTGGAAATAGCTTTGCAACTAAACAGTGTCGGCAAGACTGTGGCAGAAGCTAATGCTAACTTGAGATCGCAAAATCCTCTATTGAATAGCATTTTACGGACTAGTCAATCTAATAATGGTCGCGTAGTCGCAATTGATGCGGGGCATGGAGGACCAGATGTGGGTGCGACTCGCAACGGAATTTATGAGAAGGATATAAATCTAGCAATGAGTCAGCAGTTGGGGCAAATATTGCAGGCTATGGGATATGGGGTGGTTTACACTAGAACGGCAGATATAGACCTCGATTTAGCGCCGCGCGTACAAATAGCGGAAAATTCTCAAGCTAGCGTGTTTGTAAGTGTTCATGTAAACTCTCTGGATGCTAATGCATCTGGCGTTAATGGAGTTGAAACATATCACGCTCCAAGTGCGTCCTTGGGTAAGACACTCGCCGATTTAGTACATCAGCAAATTATTGCGAGTACTGGCGCAAATGACCGAGGTGTGAGGTCAGCTAGATTTCATGTAATTGTCAAAACTTCAATGCCTGCAATATTGGTGGAAACTGGATTTATTACAAATCCAGCAGAAGCAGCTAAATTAGTTAGCCGTGATTATCAAGAACGGATGGCGCAGGCGATCGCTAAAGGAGTTGATCAATTTTTGCGTTCTTACCCAAGATGAGTGATTTACAGCAGATTGAGAACAAATCTACCACTAGATTTTTTGTAAAAGCCACGCTTCGCGTGGCTTTTACAAAAAATCTAGGTCTGGTTTGTTCTGAATGTGCTGTAGGAACTCCTCCAATTCAAGAGTATCTGAATATATATAGTTGTCGCCACTTGTTAGGACAAGCTAAAACCCAAGGAGACTAGGTTGCGGCGCTTCGCGCCGCAACCTAGTCTCTGGGTTTTATGTCTTAATACAGTTGGCGACAGCTATATTAAGAAACTAGCAATTTGATGGCTCAACTTTACGGATAATTATGCCTACAGGAGAACTATTTTGCGATATCGACAACTAGTTATTGGAACTTTGATTAGCTTAAGCACCAGCTATGCTATGCCAACAATTAGCAAGTTACAAGCACAGTCTATAAACACTTCTCAGACTGGATCTTTTGGTTCATCAATATTTGGCTCATCAATAATTGTCAGTAGCATTCGACCAACGGCTAATGGGTTGATGTTAAGTGTTAGCGGCAATCCACAAATTCAAACACTAAGAGAAGTGAATCCTGATCGCTTGATTTTAGATTTACAAAATACTTCTGTAGCGAAAGGGTTACATCAAGCTAGCTTGCCTATAAATCGTTTTGGGGTTAAACAAGTTAGAGTTGCTCAATATAATCCTGCGATCGCAAGATTGGTTTTTGATTTGGATAGTAGTAGCCCTGACAGCAGAGTTGCGTGGAATAGTCAATATATTGCGGCTACAAGAACTCTGATACTTACGCCAATTAATCAAACTCAAACGTCTCAAGCAATTCCGATTAATACACCTACCCAAGTTGCTACACCCGCAGTAATTGAGAGATTGAGTTTTGGCAGTAATGGTAGATTACTGATTGCAACTAGCCAACCTGTGGGATATCAATCGAGGATTGATGCCGCTTCGGGAACTTACAATGTCGTGATCCCTAACGCTATCATTTCACCAAATTTACAGCGACCTACTCTTGCCGCCAATAGTCCTATTGAAAGGATTCGACTTTTTCAGACAGGAAATTCTGTAGAAGTTGCTGTCAAGGCGATCGCAGGCTGGCAGGTACGTGAACCGCAACGGCTCATTAATCGCTCTAGTACTCAACAAATCGAGTTACAAGTTTCTCTGAATAACGTTGACTCGGGAAATCAAACAACTACCCCAGTCAATAACTCCGTAATTCCTACACCTCAAAATGTCGGCGATCGCCGCCGAGGGGTGATTGTCGTTGATGCTGGTCATGGAGGACGAGATCCAGGAGCGATCGGCAACGGCATTCAAGAAAAAGATGTTGTTTTAAGAATGAGTTTGCTATTGGGGCAAAGCTTACAAAGCATGGGCTTTACAGTTTATTACAGCCGCACTAATGATGTTGAAATTGACTTAGCACCGAGAGTTGCTTTAGCAGAAAGAGTTAATGCCGATGCGTTTGTAAGTATTCATGCCAACTCCCTTGACTCTCGCAATAGTAGCGTTAATGGAGTCGAAACCTTCTATGCTCGTGGATCTTCCATCGGTTTAGAATTCGCCAAATCTGTTCAGGCACAGATCATTGCAGCAACTAGAGCCAATAATCGTGGCGCAAAAGCCGCAGGTTTTTATGTAATTGCCAGGACTTCGATGCCCGCAATTTTAGTAGAGACAGGTTTTGTCACAAGCCCCACTGAGGCCGCTAATCTCAATAATCCTAATTATCAGAGGCTGATGGCGGATGCGATCGCTAGAGGTGTTGACCAATTTATGCGGGTTCGGGGCAGATAATCGGGTGTTAGATTTTTCTAAAGCCCAAAAGCATCAGGCTTCGCCCGTTCGCGGCGGAGCTTTATGGGTTAAGTTACTTTGGCAATCTCCAATGGAGATTGTGATTGCTGCTGATGTCTAGCATCGGTAATCAACCAGTCTAAAGCCGCAGCCTGCAAGTCAATAGTTGCACCAGTTTTATCAACACAGTAGCGACCAAAAACTAACTTATCCACTAGTCGCACATCTGACAGTCGAGAATATTCAAAAACAACACTCCGTTCAACCACAGCACCACTACAAACGTGGCAATTAGGTCCAATCATAGTTGGTCCAATAATGGTTGCGCCATCCTCAATTTGAGTCATTCCACCAATATAAACTGGACCACGGATATCAACCTTGTCCCAGTTGACGGACACATTTAAGCCTGTATAAATTCCTGATCTCACCTCATGCCCAGGAATTTTTACGTTTTTAATTTTGTCTAATAAAACATCTTGAATTGCTTGCCAATAGTCGGGGACTTTCCCAATATCTACCCATTGAAAATCCATAGAAATCGCATGGAAAGGTAAATCAGCCTCAACTAGTCTAGGGAATAGGTCACTACCAAGATCAAATTCTGTATCTGAGGGAATGTAGTTGAGGATCTCTGGCTCAAAAATGTAAATACCTGTATTGATAGTGTTGCTTAGAGCATCTTCAATAGTTGGCTTTTCTTGAAACTGTTTAATTCTGCCATTAGAGTCTGTAACAACTACCCCATAGCTTGAAACTTGCTCTTTAGAAACTGTTTTAGTAATAATTGTAGCCAAAGACTTTTTTTGACGATGCCAATTAACGGCGTAGGTAAGATCAAGGTCAATTAAAGCATCGCCACAAAGGACTACGAATGTATCATCAAAAAATGGAGAGAAATCTTGAATCTTTTTAAGTCCTCCAGCGGAACCAAGGGCACTACCTTTGAGCTTGCCATCAATTATGGTTCCTTCAAAGGAGTAAGCCATCTGCACGCCAAACTTTTGCCCATCTCGAAAATAATTTTCAATTTCTTCAGATAAATGGCTAACGTTCACCATAATGCTTTCAAAACCGTGAAGTCGCAACAATTCAACTAAGAATTCCATGACAGGCTTTTGCATGATTGGGATCATGGGTTTAGGCATAATATTAGTAATGGGACGGATTCGAGTTCCTTTTCCCGCAGCCAAGATCATGGCTTTCATAAATTATGTTCTCCTCTCACTACAGTTAAATTGCATTTATACATCTCAGTAATTACTACAAAATGATCTAAATGTCTAAAATTTTGTTTTATCATACCCTGTAGGCAGTCCCAAAGTACTAAGTAAGCCATTAGTCTAGCGATTCTCAGTATCAGAATTAATCTTATGAAAGCCATATGTTGATTGGCTTTCATAAGATTAATTCTGATGTTTTTATGCCTGATTTAGTGATAGTTGCTAAATATAACTAGCCCAGTTTTCCAGTAACAATATAGGCAACCCTTATGCCAACATTGGTAGCATGATCAGCCATACGCTCCAGATGATGAATGGCGAGTACCATTAGCATTATTGGTTCTATTGGTTCGCCAGATGATCTTTGGGATGCTAAAAGATCGTAAATATGTTTGTAGTCATAGTCAACTGCATCGTCTTTTGCCTTGATTTGCAGTCCTATTTCGTAATCCAAATTAGACAAAGCCTCTAAACTCATAGCCAGCATAGCTCGGCAGCGATTAGACATTACTTGTAACTCATCTAAATAGGGGGGAGGTGGATAGGGGAAAAGTTTGATAGCTATTTCACCAAGATTTTCGGCATAATCGCCAATTCTCTCTATATCTCGGATCAACTGCATTAGCGCACTTAACAGCCTAAGATCACGGGCTACTGGTGACTGCAAGGCAATTAAATTAATACAGTCAAGCTCTATTTGGCGATAGATCTGATCGACTTGTTTGTCTTGAGCATCAATGCGTATAGCCGCTTGAAGATCTCTCTCAAACAAAGCTGCATGAGCTAGTAAAAATGAATTTTCGACAAGTGCTCCCATTCGCAAAGAATCTTGCTCTAGGCGATGTAATTGACGATCAAACTCACTCCTTGTTTGCTTTTGACTCTGATATGAGGTTTCGATTATTGACTCCCACCACGTCAAATGGGATAAAAGTGGAATAATACATACTTGATATGTAGATTACATAGTTACATATATCATCTGTACATAGTGTAGTTGCGACTACTATGGTATTTCTCAAACAAGCGAATTAATTAGTTCAGTCTCAGTTGTTTTTAAGTTGATAATATCTTTGTTGAATAGAACTAACGTAGTTGAAGAATTTTGTTCAAATCCAATCTGTTCGTAAAATTTCTGTTGATGTGTTGTCATCAAGTAAATGCGCTCTACATTGCACATATTTGAATGTTCTAAGACTGTCTTAACTAACTTTTTACCTAGTCCCACACCACGATATTCAGGATCAATCACTACGTCCCAAATGTTAGCTCTATAGATGCCATCACTAGTTGCACGGGCGTGACCTATTAGCCGATCTCCATCCCATGCAGTCACTACTGGCTTTGAGTTGGAGATGGCGATCGCTAACCCTGATATAGTCCTTTCTGTTGCCCAAAATGCACCAATTTTCAGCAGTTGTTGTAGCTTTTCTAAATTTACTTCTTCATGGCGATCGCTAAAGCGAATGTAGCGATGATGCATATATCTAAATTTCCTGCATTTCCAAGCGCATAATTAAAATAGCGTGTCACATAAACGGCAAAGTTAGTGTATCTTTTTTAGCTACTTAATAAATTAAAAAGGCAACTTTAAAAATTGATTTTTTAAAGTTGCCTTTTGTACTAAAAAACTTGCGGTACTTTGCACCACAAGTCTCTTAGGTTTTACATCATGACTGGACTGGATATAGCCATATCTTTAAATTATTTTGATTGAGGTTGCCAAGGCTCAGGAAGGTATACCTTTTTGGCTAAACCAAGAAACTGCAATAAACTAATTACGCCCCAAGTCGGATCAAGTTCCCACCACTTCAAGCCAGCCTTTGCTGATTTAGGAAATGCATGATGATTGTTGTGCCAACCTTCTCCGTAGGTAAGAATAGCCGCCCACCAGAGATTTGTAGAGTGATCGCGAGTCTCACCAAAATTTTTGTACCCCCACTTATGGCAAGCTGAATTAATTAACCAAGTACTATGCCAAAGCACCACTGAGCGTACAAAAACGCCATAAACCACAAAGGACGTGCCTAGACCCGCAAATAGTTTTTCACCGACAAAGTAAAGGGCTAAGCCCAAGGGAATCTGTAGCGCCAGAAAGAAGCGATCTAAGAATGCATAATACGGATCGTTAGCAAGGTCTGGAGCAAACTTCTGGTAGTTTTCACGTTGAAAATGTTCTGGTCTAGATCGGATGATCCACATAATGTGGCTGAACCAAAAGCCACGGTTAGCGGAATAGGGATCTTTTTGATTGTCTTCAGTAAATCCATGATGCTGGCGGTGACCACCCACCCAAAATACTGGACCGCCTTGAATTGCTAAAGCCCCAATAGTAACCAAAATATATTCTAAAAACTTGGGTACTTGAAAGCTGCGATGGCTAAGTAATCGGTGATAAGCGAGGCAGATGCCGATACTGCCAAATAACCAATGCAAGAAGACTGTAAGGGCTACAGCTTGCCAAGAAAAACAAAATGGGGCAGCTAATGCAGCTACGTGAAAAGCGCTGAAGAAGGCAACATTTGTCCAATTCAGCTTTTGCAGGGAAGTATCTTCAGTAATGGCAGTCATGAAATATTAAAAATTGGTGAGGTAAAATTGCGGTTTGGGGCTGTGGCTATGCAAGTATTACTTACACTTACTGTAAAGTCTAACTGTTTTTTAAGTAATAATGCAAGTATCACTTGCAAATCATCTCAATGGTACATACGCCCATGTCTGTATCTCGAATCCCTACTCGCCAGCGCATTGTTAATACTGCCTTGGAGTTGTTTGCTAGTAAAGGAATTACCGAGACAACCACTCGTCAAATTGCTGACTTTGCCAAAGTTAATGAAGTTACTTTATTTCGGCATTTTGGCAATAAACATGGTTTATTGTTAGCGGTGCTACAGGAATGCTTACAAAAATATTTAGTCTTGGCTCAAGTGGGAGAGTCTTTGATGATATCGGATATTTCTAGTCGAAGTGATTTGAGCCGCTTTCTTAAATACTATGTCCAAAGCTCTTTGCGAGCAATTGAAAGCGTGCCTGAATTAATGCGATCGCTAGTGGGTGAAGCTGGACAGTATCCAATCGAGAGTCGCCAAGCTCTAGCTCAGGGGGTTAATCAAGTTAATCAAACGATCGCTACGGCTATCAATGATGTACTAGTAAATTCGCGATTGCAATACTCTTTACCTCCGATTAAGCTAGCAAAATTATTAAATACTTGCATTTTAGGTTATGCCGTAATCACCTTGACTAGCGATGTGCAGGCTATTTGGGAGGATCGCGATGAGTTTATCAATACCCTCGTGGATATGTTTGTCCAAGAGGTCAGCCCCATTGCTAAGGCACAATCAATTGTTGATATTTCTGCGGAAACAGTGCGAGAAATTTTATTACAAGCAAAAAAATGTGGTGCTAAGGATTATGCGATCGCTTATTTATTATTTGGCGCAGGGATTAAGGTAAATAATTTGATCCATCTGCGAATGCAAGATTACCAAATTCAATCTAATCACGGCATTTTAAGAATTAGCGATAGTCACGAAGATATAAATGATATTGGTCGCACAGTTCCGCTCAATCAAAATATACTTGGTCATCGCTATGGCTCCGCCAATAACAATCCTCTGAGTGCCTACTTAAAAATTAGAAAAAATGAGCTTAAAGATACTAAGCCAAATGAGCAAATTGACTTGATATTTTTTAGTAGCGATCGCCAAGTTTTATCTTTAGAAGCAATTGAGCAGATGTGGAAACGCTGGACACAGACACACCATAATTTTGATGGTTCACCCTTAGAAATTGAGCAGGCAAGACATACTTGGTGCATTGAAATGCTTGGTCGAAATCTTGATGTCGATAGTTTTTGCATCATCAGTGGGATCAGCCCTAAAGATTTACGGGCCTATCAAATCCGACTTGGTGAAAAGTTTGCAATTAATAGGGCGATTGCCCTTGATAGCTAGTTCCCTCAAAAAACAATTTTGGAGTACTTGATAGCGATCGCTATGCCTTTGATAATGATGCCGCATTGCTAATCTTTCGCTGGGAAGGGAATAATCCAAAAAAGGTATGAAAAATGCTTTACACTTCAGCCTAGCAATTCTCATTGTGAAACCAATTTTGAGGTTTGTAGCGCTTACGGCGCTACAAACCTCAAAATTGGTTTTGTGAAAGCCAGCCGTTCTTGATTTTATTACTCTTAACTTGGTGTATAATTCGTGCGTTTAATGTACTCATTTTTTGATCTGAGTGCAATGAGTCTATGTTGATTGAACTGTTGATTAAATTGGCAAGTTAGACACGGAGCATCTTTAAAATTTGAGAGGCAAACAGGTTGGCATTATCGGCGTTCAGATCGGCACTTCCAATTAAAGTTTTGGGTAGAGAAGCAAAGTGAGAGTTCCCCTAGACTGCTATCGCATCCTTGGTTTAACCCATCTATCGGGGCTAGATAAAATCCATCAAGTCCATCGTGACCGCCTGCTCTCTATGCCAAGGCGCGAATATTCTGATGCCGCGATCGCCTCACGTAAGCGGATTCTTGATAGAGCCTATGAATTTCTAATTGATAAAGAGCGCCAAAATACGGCAGTTGCTACAGAAGGGGCAGAAATACTTACAAGCGATCGCCAAAGTTTGTCACCTCAGATTGAAGCTGACGAAAAAGACTTCACAGGGCTGCTACTTATTTTGTACGAGCTTGGAGAATCCGAAAGAGTACTATCACTAGCTAAACCTTACTACGACCCCGAAGAAGCCGAACATCAGTCTAGTCGTATTTCTCCCCACGATCCAGATTTATTATTATCAGTATCCCTAGCATACCTAGACTTAGGGCGTGAATATTGGAAGCAAGGTCAGTATGAATCCGCCGCAGGATCACTAGAGTCCGCCCAAGAAATTTTGTTACGGGAAGGCTTATTTCTCAGCATCCGTAGTGAAATACAAGCCGATCTATTTCGCCTACGTCCCTATCGTATCCTCGAATTATTAGCTGCGCCCGATCATCACACTGAAGCACATCGCCGAGGAATGTCACTTTTACAAGAAATGCTAGATGCCCGTCGCGGAATTGACGGATCGGGAAATGACTATTCCAGCTTGGGCATTGATGACTTTTTACGATTTATGCAACAACTTCGCAGCTACATGACTGCGATCGAGCAGCAAACCCTATTTGAAGAAGAAGCTCGTCGTCCATCGTCTGTTGCCACCTATCTGGCTGTATATGCATTGATTGCGCGGGGCTTCTCGCAACGTCAGCCCGCCTTAATTCGCCGCGCCAAAGGGCTGCTAGTCAAACTCAGTGCTAGGCAGGACATCTACTTAGAAAAGGCAGTATGTGCTTTGCTGTTGGGACAAACCGAAGAAGCGAGTACAGCGATCGACCAGAGCGCAGAAGAAGATCAAATCGCATTTATTCGTCAAAACTCCGAAGGTGCGCCTGACCTATTGCCTGGTCTATGCCTTTACAGCGAGCGATGGATGCAAGAAGAAGTCTACCCACATTTTCGTGACCTTATGAGTCAAACCGTATCTCTCAAGGATTATTTTGCTGATGAGCAAGTACAGGCATATCTTGAAGAATTGCCAAATACAAGCACCATGTCATCAGAATGGACTTCTCCTGTAGGTGATCGCCTTACACCAATCCCTCCTATTGATAGACAAACATCAAGCCGTGAACCAGAAGATATTCCTGCTTATAGTGCAAAACTTTCTAGCTATACTCCTGAATCTCCTAATCGTTTTCAGCGTTCGGCAATACCTGTAATCGATCGCCCCACAAACCTCAATGGCAGCAGCGACAGCTTAATTGCACAAAAAACTAATCGTTCTGGCAATATCCCCCCTGCTCAGTCATCAACTAAAAACTTCAATCAAGCCGTCAAAGACATTAGGCGACCAAGCCATACGCAAACTGATAAGGCAAACTCTGCTCAGCCCAAGCGTAAATTTAATGTTGGTCGATTGGTCACTGTAATTGTGATCGCGATCGCCTTATTAGCTGGATCGATTTGGCTAGTTGTATGGGCAGTTCGAGCTTTGAGTGGTACATCTCGACCAGAATCCATCACCCTAGAGAAACCAATCACAACTCTAGTCCAGACAATTAAAGAGAGTAACTCTGTGCCAGTAGCTCAGCCAGGTCCACTAGATAAGGTAACAGCTACAAAATTAGTTGAGACATGGCAAGCTACTAAGTCAAAAGCACTTGGCAAAGCTTATGAAGAAAATTTACTGGCAGAAATTTTAACCGAGCCTGCTCTTAGTGACTGGCAAAAACGCGCCCAAGAGCTGAAAACCAGTAACTCATACCTACAATATGAAATCAAATCCACTGAAGTTGATAGCGTCACTGCCGATGGAGATAGCAAAGCAAAGGTAGTAGCTAAAATCTCAGAGTCAAGAAATTACTTTTTCAATGGAGAACTGGATAGCAATTCATCAACCGATGATGCTAACTATATGGTTGAGTATGACCTCATCAAAAAAGATGATAAATGGCTAATTAGGGAAATGTTAGTTTTATAACCTTAGTCAGTCAGTCTTGTTAGAATACAAAACCAAGAAACGAATTGCGACGCGAAGCGTCGCAATTCGTTTCTTGGTTTTTAATTTGTCCTAGTACATTTGGCAACAGCTATATAGCGATCGCTAGCTTTGCTAAAGAACATGGGTTGCGGCGGAAAGCGTCGCAACCCATGTTCTTTAGTGATACCAAGTTAGAAAATGGCGCTGCCATTTCCTAACTTGGTATTAGAAATCTTCTGGAGGTGCATCATCATCTTCAGGCTCAATTTCTTCAGGAGCTACTTTAGTTGCAGATACAGCAACTCCTGCGGACAGTTTTTCACGTACTTGCCGTTCAACGTCTTGAGCAAATTCTGGCTTGTCTTCCATGTACTTGATGGTGTTATCGCGTCCTTGACCAATATTGTCCCCTTGGTAGCTATACCAAGCACCTTTACGAACGATAATACTCATCTCTTCAGCAAGATCAACTAGACAGCCAACTGTAGAGATTCCTTTGCCAAAAATAATATCAAATTCAGCAATTCGGAAAGGCGGCGCAACCTTATTTTTAGCAACCTTGACCTTAGCGCGGATTCCATATTCTTCAGTACCTTTTTTGAGAGTTTGGATGCGGCGAATATCCAGACGTACTGAGGCATAAAACTTCAGGGCGGTTCCACCTGTTGTCGTTTCAGGGCTGCCGTAAGACACGCCAATTTTTTGACGAAGTTGGTTTAAGAAAATAACAATGCAGTTAGATTTGCCAACATTAGCCGTAATCTTACGGAGAGCTTGGCTCATCAAGCGTGCTTGCAAGCCCACATGAGATGCGCCCATTTCGCCTTCAATTTCGGCGCGGGGGACAAGGGCGGCGACAGAATCGATCGCGATGATATCAACTGCCATTGATCGCACTAAATTATCGACAATTTCCAACGCCATTTCCCCAGAATCAGGCTGAGAGATCAATAAATTATTGATATCAACACCCACATTAGCCGCATAGGTGGGATCTAGAGCGTGCTCTGCATCCACAAAGGCTGCAACACCTCCGCGTTTTTGTACCTCCGCGATCGCGTGCAAAACTAGGGTCGTTTTTCCAGAACTTTCTGGTCCATAAACTTCGATTACCCTCCCTTTTGGTAAACCACCGCCAAGGGCTAGATCAAGGGGCAGTGCGCCACTGGGGACAGTTTCAACCCGCATATTTGTGGCATCGCCTAGACGCATGATCGAGCCTTTGCCATGATCCTTCTCAATCTTTTGCATAATCGCATCAAGAGCCTTTTTCTTTTCAGGACTCATGCTGGATTTTTGGGATTGGGCGATCGCAGACTTATCGACTTGACTGTTTGCTGCCGCAGAGGAATTTTTCGGTGCCATGCTCGTTTGCGATAGTTGATCTAAATATACTCGACCCATTATGACATCAAGCTTATTGGCAATGCATTAACTTTTGCTGTTCAGCCTAAGAAAATTGCTCATGTCAAGGCGATCGCCTAAAGTATCTATAATTAAAATATCTAAGAAATTATCTTGGATAGAAAATCCTAGCTAGCGGGCTACCACTATGTCTTCGGAACATCCGCCAGTTATGTTGGTGGACGGCTACAACGTAATCGGTATGTGGAAGCACTTGCAGGAAATCAGAGATTTGCAAGGGTTTGATATAGCGCGATCGCATTTAACCGAAACAATGGTCAACTTTAGTGCTTATCACGGATATAAGACCGTGATAGTCTTTGATGCGTATGTGCAGGCGACCCCAGCTAAAGCCGAAAAAATCACAAAGAACTTAAAACTTTACTTCACCGACCATAACGAAACTGCGGATACGTATATCGAACGTCAATGCGGTAAGTATCGCCGTGATCCGTTAAGGCATCTTAAAAGAATCATTGTGGTGACATCAGACCGCGCCCAACAACTAACCGCCGTCGGCTTTGGAGCGGAGTGGCTATCAGCGATCGCCTTAGGACAAGAAGTCGAAGCAACTTTACGCTCCGTGCAAAGTCGTCAAAAGCCTCAAAAAGCCAATACTAACAATTTACTCTTCAATCGAATTGATAGCCAAACCAAAGACAAGCTATCAAAGTTGCGAAATAGCCTCAACTAGATTATTAATCTAGGCGGCTAACCCTACCTCAATCTTGGCTAGCATCAATAAACGCAATGGGATCGCTGTGATAAGCTAGCAGGGTCAGTGTCATTAACACGAATAAACATGGATCGACCTTCTCGCTCTGTTCCCCGCGCCGCACAAGCCGCCTACTCAGGGGATTCGTCATACGGACGCACACCGCCTCCAGACTTACCTTCGCTACTTCTAAAAGAGCGAATCATTTATTTTGGGCTGCCTCTCGTATCACCCGACGAATATAAACAGCAGCTTGGTGTCGATGTTACCGAACTACTCATCGCCCAGCTTCTTTATTTGCAGTACGAAGATCCTGAAAAGCCAATTTTCTTGTATATCAATTCCACGGGGACATCTTGGTATACGGGTGACGCGATCGGCTTTGAAACTGAAGCTTTTGCGATTTGCGACACACTCAACTATATCAAGCCGCCCGTACATACGATCTGCCTTGGTCAAGCAATGGGAACAGCCGCGATGATTCTCGCCAGTGGAACCAAAGGATTTCGCGCTAGCTTACCCAATGCCACTATCGTGCTGCATCAAGCTCGCCGTCAGACTAGAGGACAAGCTTCAGACTTGCAGATTCAGGCAAAGGAAGTATTGACCAACCGAGAATCAATGTTAAGGATTTTGTCACGAACTACTGGTAAATCTTCCGAAGCCATTACTAAAGATATGGATCGGATGTTTTACATGACTCCCGAACAAGCTAAAGAATATGGGCTAATTGATCGGGTGCTTGAAAGTGCTAAAGACTTACCTAGGGCAGTTCCAGCACTTGTCTAGAACCAAAAACTATAATTTGTATTGCCTTTACAAACTTAAGTCGTAATACAGTCTATTGAGGCTTTAGAAGGTACAGAGAAGTTTTTAAAGGTGCCGCGAAGCAGCACTTTTAAAAACTTCTCTGGGTTTTACAAAAGCGTGAATCACTGTAATTGGCTCGATAACTTTTAAAACTTGACAAACAACAAATAAAACTATGCCTATTGGTGTTCCTAGAGTTCCCTATCGCTATCCTGGAGACTCATATACGCAGTGGATTAGCATCTACGAGCGATTGTCAATGGAGCGGATTATCTTTTTGAGTGGTGAAGTTACTGATGGTATGGCAAATTCAATTATTGCCCGCCTTCTGTACTTTGATTCGGAAGATCAAAACAAAGATATTTATATGTATATCAATTCCCCTGGTGGCTCAGTTTCAGCAGGCTTGGCAATCTTTGATACGATGCAACACATTAAGTCTGAAGTGACCACAATTTGCGTTGGTCTGGCGGCTTCGATGGGTTCATACTTGTTGATGGCGGGAGCTAAAGGTAAGCGTTACGCTTTACCGAATGCTCGAATTATGATTCACCAGCCATCAGGCGGTACTCGTGGTCAAGCATCCGACATTGAGATTGAAGCCCGTGAAATTATTCGGATTCGCCATAAGCTCAATGAAGAGTATGCCAAGCGGACAGGACAGCTTCTAGAGAAGATTGAGCGTGATATGAATCGCGATTACTATATGTCTTCTCAAGAATCTCTTGATTATGGATTAATCGATCGCGTCTTAGAGTCGCCACCATAATAAAGCACAAATATGATTAGGCGGCTTCACCACCTAATCATATTTGGAAAAAAACAAGAAACGAGTTGAGGCGCGAAGCGCCTCAACTCGTTTCTTGTTTTTGTGTTCTGACAAGACTGGCGATCGTTTATTGAAATACAATTGGGGTGTCTAAATCTTTGCAGAAGTCAAATTTGGCAGGATTGCTTTCACTACCATCAGAAAAGACTGCCTTAATATATTGTTTACAAGACTCATTATTAGTCGAACTGTCCCAAACTAGTTTGGATTTCTCGCCCGAACCGATCCCCGTCCCAATATCAAACTCACCCCAGCTATTACCTGTCTCAGATACCAACAGATTGCTAATCGTTGCAGTGCTACCGTTTGTAACATAGAAATACCATTGCTCAGCAGAAACAGAAGCAACATTTGCACCTAGCCCAATAGCAAACAAACCTGCGGATACCAAAAGATTGCGCTTAAACGACATATTTTCAAATCCCCAAAATAATTTGTTCTATAACTATAGATGTGAATAACTTGTCTTTACAATCAGCATAAGAACTTATTTGCGCTTAAATTTCTTGTATAGCTGACACCAGTCAGGTTACAACAAATGATTTTGTCGGCGCGAAGCGCCGCACCGTCTAATCTTTAGCGGGGAACGGAGTATCTTGCACCATTACTTTAAAATTTATTTGTGGTTTTCATTATTCGGTCGATTCAATTTCAGCCTTATCAGTTAGATTTTTGTCAACCTTTTCAGACGGCTTTGGGTAGACTCGACTATCGAGAAGGATTTGTGATTAAGATCCGCGATCGCCAAACTGCAAAAGAGCATATAGGCTTGGGAGAGTCAGCGCCTCTAGCTGGCTTCGGGATGGAGTCTCTAGCAGAGACAGGCAAGATTTTGGAAGAAGCTCAGCGATCGCTAGTCAACTTAGAAATCAACAGCCTTAGCGATATTGAGAATTTGCTTAAGAGATATAGCCGCACTCCTGCGGCTAGGCATGGACTAGAGTTAGCATTAATCGACCTACTATCCAAAAGCCAGAACTTGTCGGTCTCGCAACTACTTGCAAATTATTTTGACAGCAAAGTACGCGACTATGTACCTGTTAATGGGGTAATTGGCGCGATCGCTCCTGAACTCGCGTCCATTAGAGCTAATGAATTTATGGAGCAAGGTTTTGGTTGCGTTAAGGTCAAAGTGGGAACATCAGATTTCGCTTCAGATTTGTTAAGAGTGTCAGCTGTGCGATCGCAAGTTGGCGAAAATGTACAAATTCGGATTGATGCCAATCAAGGATGGTCGGTACAACAGGCGATCGCTAATTTAGAAAAACTAGAACCTTTGCAAATTGAATATGTTGAACAGCCTGTAGTTGCTTCAGATTTAACAGGGATGGCGATCGTGAGGCGATCGCAGTCTATTCCCGTTGCTGCTGATGAATCTGTAAACAATCTCTTGCAACTCCAGCAGGTGATTGATGCTCAAGCCGCCGATATTATTGTTCTTAAACCTATGGCAATGGGGGGGATCATCACGGCTTATCGGGCAGCCATGACTGCTATTAATGCTGGCTTGGATGTAGTGATCACCACGACAATTGACGGTGCGATCGCCCGAAAAGCGGCTTGGGATCTCGCGTCCACTTTGCCAATTAAAAGAGCCTGTGGTTTAGCAACAGGGAGCTTGCTGAAGGAAAGCTCTTCGTATAGCTAAAATCAAGAAAGGAGTTGCGGGGGGGGCGGGGGCCCAAAACGAAAGGGTTTTTTATTTTAAAAAAACGGTAAATGGACCAGAACACCGGTGGTTTTACAACAACGCGGTTTTTTTTGTATAGGGTGGGGGGGGGGCACCCCCCGAGTT
>JBBQRB010000037.1:0-19273 GCA_038215315.1 Pseudanabaenales cyanobacterium | reverse complement strand
TTTAACATTTGTTTTGTAAATTTCAAAAATTTTTTTATTTGTCTACATATATCCAACCGCTGTGCTTATTGCTGTCGCCAAATAAAAAAAACCAAAATACGAGTGGCGGCGCTTCGCGCCGCAACTCGTATTTGGCTTTTGGATATTTGGCGACAGCTATAAGCACTGCGTTTGCATATCTGAAGACAATTATAAAAATTTGAGAAATTTACAAAACATAGGTTAATCTATTCAACCAACCAGTTACGCTCTCTAAATAAATAATTTGTAGTGTAGAGCGAAGCCGAGCGTCATAAATTATTTATTTGGAGAGCGTGACCAAATTTTAGGATTTATAGCTGTCGCCAAGTGCAAACCAGAAGACAAGTTGCGGCGCGAAGCGCCGCAACTTGTCTTCTGGTTTTATGTTCTAACAAGACTGACTACGGCTATATCTAGGCTTTAACAGCGCAAAGCGCTACAGGTATGCGAATGAGATTTCCAGAAACAGCAAAATCAAGTGTGAGCTTAGCCTTCAGCCTTGGGTTGATCGGTTCCATAGTGGTGATCGGTTGGTATTACGTCATTACACCCTATAGAAAACAGCCAGAAAGACCCACATTTCCTAATGATCTTAAGGCTGCGCCTGTACCGAAATCACCGATCGCAGCAATTAAAGTACCCACACTCCCAAAGCCCACAGTCAAAGCTAAGCCCAAAAACCCTGAAGCTAAATATCAAGGTCGCGTCAATGCCAGTATTGGTCTAGTATTTCGAGCCGAACCTAGTCAAGCTGCTGGTAGTGTCGGCGGAGCCGACTTCAATACTAAAGTCGCAGTAATTAAAGAAACCCCTGATCGTGAATGGGTATTGGTCAGAAATGAAAATACTAAAGAAGAAGGATGGGTACGTGTTGGTAATATTGCCAAAGAATAAAGAATATTTTACGAAAGCGGTTTCACAATGAAAATTGCTACCGCAATCACTGCATAATAGTTTTATAGCTGTCGCAAATTTTGCTTAGGACATAAAACCCAAAAGAGGGTGGCGGCGCGAAGCGCCGCCACCCTCTTTTGATACAACTGGCGACAGCTATAAAACCACAATGCTCCCATGAGTAAAGTTGATTGTCTTGGTTAGACAACGCAAATAATTGAGTTAGCAATGCATTTTATTGATCGAGTTACGATACAAGTTAAATCTGGAGATGGCGGCGATGGGCTAGTTGCATTTCGCCGTGAAAAATATGTGCCAGCAGGCGGTCCAGCAGGTGGCAATGGCGGTAATGGTGGATCGGTGATTTTGCAAGCCACAACTGATCTGCAAACACTGTTGGATTTTCGCTTTGAGAATATTTTTAAAGCTGAAAATGGTGAACGCGGCGGTCCTAGTAATATGACGGGAAAAAGAGGCGGCGATCGCATTATCAAGGTGCCTGTTGGTACAGTGATCATGAATGAAGCGACAAGTGAAGTATTAGGGGATTTTATTGAAGTAGATCAGACCTTAGTAGTCGCTAGGGGAGGCAAAGGCGGTCTAGGTAATAGATACTTTTTAAGCAACCAAAATCGCGCTCCCGACTACGCCTTACCTGGTTTACTTGGAGAAGAATTAACCCTATATCTAGAGTTAAAGCTGATCGCTGAAGTGGGGATCATCGGCTTACCCAATGCTGGCAAATCCACTCTAATTTCTGTAGTGTCAGCCGCCCGTCCCAAAATTGCCGATTATCCATTTACTACCCTCGTGCCTAATTTGGGAGTAGTTTCTAAGCCATCAGGCGATGGAATTGTATTTGCGGATATTCCAGGATTAATCGAAGGCGCTGCCGATGGTATCGGTCTAGGACATGATTTTTTACGTCATGTGGAACGCACCAAATTATTAATCCATCTCATTGATGTCACTCAAGACGATCCTCTCTTGGCTTATCACACAATCCAAGAAGAGTTAGCCGCCTATGGGCATGGACTTGCTGACAAACCGCAAATTTTGGCTTTAAATAAAATTGATGCCATGTTACCTGAAGACGTTGAGGCGATCGCAGAACAGTTTGATTTACCAATTCTGGCAATTTCCGCCGCGTCTAAAAAAGGACTAGATAAGTTATTGAAATCAGTCTGGAAATTATTAGAGCAGTTTGATCAGAATAATCCATAGACAGGAATAGTGCTTTGCAGCATTCCTATCTATTTGAACATATAAAAATTACCAAAAGCTGCGATCGTAGTGTATTTTTTTGTACCCAAATTGGTCGTGTAGGTGCTAAACAAAAAGAAGTTTTGCGGTGTTGTTAACGGGCCAACTAATACTTCAATTAATGGTCTTAATACAGTTTTACCCACTGGTAAAGCCACCCCACACAATTGTTTAAAGCCATCAGCAGGAATATCAAGAGAACATAAAAATTCTTTACCCATTTCTGAAAACTCCTCGGCTGCATAGTACGTATAGCGCTCCTTACTAGGATTACTGATAAGCATTACAACAGCAACCAAAGCAGACACAATTAAGAGAGGTTTTAACTTCATACTATTTTTAACGAGTAATTTTTCATTTTACTGTGCATCCTCACCATCCCTTTAGCACTTTATACCAAGTTACAGCGCTTTGCGCTTTCTTAAAGTCCAAAAAAATTTTAAAAAGCTGGCTTTGCCAGCTTTTTAAATTAGAAACCAGAAGACGAGTTGCGACAAAAAATTACCCTCAGTATTTTCCACAACAAAGGGAGTAAACTTCCTAAAACAAAAAAGCCTCGCAATGCGAGGCTTTTCTATTATAAAAAGGCAATCAACTAAACACTAACAGGAGTTGGAATGCTATTAAAAGAAGCAGCAAAGGGCTTGTTAAACAACTGCGCCAATTGACGAGGAGCGCGATCGCACCAGTTACGCTTGCCATAGACATAACCCGCAATCAAAGGCAGAGCTATAGTCGCTTCGGAGTAAACCATCTGTTCCTTCACGATATCAACTTTACCCCAAGAATGAGCTTCCTTCAAGGTTGAGCCAGAGAGAGCACCATCACGTTCATCGGCAACAGTAATCTGTACAGCGTATTTGTGCATCGCCGCATCAAAACCGAGCAGCTCAGCCGCTACAACAGTGTCCTGAGCGAAGTTCTTAGGAACACCGCCACCGACCATGAATAGACCAGTGTGAGGGCTGGCAAGCTTGCACTGAGTCAACTCACGGAAGTCACGAACAGAGTCGATGCTGATGTGGTCTTCAGGGGAGTTCCACTGATGATGAACAAGACCAAAACCTGCGGAACAGTCGCTAAATGCAGGCACGAAGATCGGAATTTGGTGCTCATAAGCAGCTAAAACTACAGAATGACGATTTTTAGCATTCTTATCGAGATAAGCACCCATTTCATAGATGAACTCGCGAGAGGAATAGGTGCGACGAGGTAGAGAATTGGCAATTTCAGCGATCGTCATGTCGCAAACACGCAACTCATCTTCATCAATGTAGGTGTCATAAATGCGGTCAATTGCATTCTCACGGAGGATTGCATCATCAGCGAAAGTATCACCGACATAATGACGAAATCCGAGAGCCTCGAAGAAGTCTTGATCAACGATATTTGCCCCAGTCGAGACAATCATGTCAACCATGTTGTTAGCGATTAGATCGTAGACGACTCCTTTCAGTCCAGCACTAAATAAAGAACCAGCTAGACACAAAATGATGGCACAATCCTTGTCCTTGATCATATCGTCATAGATATGAGCAGCCCGACCAAGGTTTCTTCCCTGAAAGGCAGTATTTGCCATTGCATCAACCAATCCAACTACATCAAATGCTTTGATGTCAATGTGTTCAACGGTCTGTTTAAGTAGTTCGCGTTTCATGGTTCCGTTTATCCTAGATGCTATGTGTTGTAAATGTATGAGAGAGAGTATGCAAAAAATTAATTAGGTTTTCAAAACAGAACAGAAGACAGTACGCACCAACATTTCCAGAAGCTTTAGCATAGCGACGCACGAAATTTCGAGCAGAAATTCACTGTCAGCTTATAGACAATGCTCATCTGGTATCCAGAAAACATCGCATACTAAAACATCTAGTTCCTAGAGGAGCTAAAACGTCGTATTCAATTTTGAAAATATTTATTCTTCTCAATTTTGAGAAGCGATCAACCTAGGCTGCTAACTACAGTAGCTACAACCCCAGTAGTTAAAAGGTTGATCGGGACATACTGGGACCTTCACAGGCATCATCCCAAGAGAGAGTTGGATCAGACTCACGCCTTTCGTCCAACTTCAGATTGAGGAGCCAATCACACCTAAGTAATAAAACCAGTTTTTTCAATTTTTATAAATAATTGAGTACAACAAATCCTTTTCTATAGTAGCACTTTTTTTGTTAAATACAAGCAAAATGGCGCTAGAAAATTTATGGGTAAATTCGTTTAATTATGTAGTAAGAGGCTTGTCAGGATACAAGACTCTTGGTCTGAAACAAGGTGACATAATTCTTACAGGGACGATCATGATGACAGCGCAGTATCAGGCGGCTCTACACTCTTATGCAGAGGGACGATATGAAGAGGCGGTGCAACAGTTTTCTGAACTATTGTATGAAGATCCTCGTAATCCTAAGCTGCACATCTGGTTAGGAGCGACTTTTAGGAAGGCTGGAAAGACAGAATACGCTAAGGTTCAGTATCAACAGGTGTTAACCCTAACTGATGATCCAGACTTGCTTGATCTTGCTAGTACATCTCTTGCTCAGATTCAAAATAAGCTAGCCAATGGAGATTCCAATAGATCGGTAGCTACTGCTGCGCCTGTAATCGATAAATCTACTGAACTTGTAGGATTAGATACCGTCCAACAAGGGACTTCTCAAGGCACTACTAGTGTTGCTAACAAGAGCAATACTAATGGTCATCATTCTAATAACCAAGCCTTGAAACTGACATTACAAAATGGGGCTTCCCAGAATGGTTCTGCTAATTTCAACAGATTAGCAAAAAGCTCTTACACTGATGACCAAGCAACTGTACCTAGTAATTTAGTTGACGAAGATTTGACTGTAGTAACGACTGATGTTGATACCACTAAACTTCAGATATCGAAAAACTCACCTCCGCCCAAAATAGGGATCATACCACCGCCACCTGCGATCGCTGCTCTGTTTAAGAAGCAGTCGATTACTGCATCAGAGGGGACATCATCTCCGACTGTTGAACCAATTCTAGAACCACTTAAACAAGATTTAGACCATCAAATCGAAGAGATCGGTGGATTTGAGCAGATAGAAAGTATAGTCAGTCTCGAAGACATTGGGATAATAAATCCTGAACCATCCGAAAGAGCTAGTAAATCTCTACTAGGCGACACAATTGCCAGCATACAAAAAGGTTTCAAAAAATCTAAACAGCCTAAAGAAGTTAAGAAAGAATTAAGTGTTGAGACATCATCAAATAATATCCCGTCTTTAGGCGCTGTACTATTTGGTGACGTAGATATTTCACCTAGTGACAATGGCATTACAAAAAGCATCAAAAGTGGCAAGACGAAGCCAAGGAACAAAGCTATTAGAGCGACTGATCGCTTCGAGGAGATGGCTAAACCAATCGCTTTAGAGGATATGTTTAAGTTTTCTAGTGTGAGCCAAAAAATCACACTTTGGGGAGCCTTAATCTCTACAGTTCCAACGATCGCTCTAGGAGTAGTTGCTTATCAAATAGGAGATGGGTTGTTATTGGGAAAGGCGCGACAACAGCAAAAAACTCAAGCTTTGGCGATCGCGAAAACAACGGGAACTTTTTTGCAGCAACAGGTTAGTGACGTAAGGGTGCTGCAGAAGCTACTAATGTCTAGTGGTCAAGGACAGAACACGTTACAGGCTAGTAAACCAGCCGCTAAACTAGCTACAGCTAGACCAACAGCTACAGCTAAGCCAACAGCTACAGCTATTCAAGCTCAACAACGTCAGTATCAGCAACAATTAGCAAATCGGCTAAATCTCTACAGTCAAGCCTATCCGCAGTACAGCAGTATGGCTGTATTTAACACTAGCGGCAATGTATTAGCGCAAGTGCCAACAAAAACTGCTAGTACTTCACCGTTAAAAGCTATTGACCCTAGCCTTGTTGCCAAAGTTAGTGCGGTTGATAGTGTTTTACTAAATGAACCAGTGATGGTACAGGATGGGACTGCTGTATATGCTTTAGTCGCTATCAAGAATTCCGTTTCCCAAAAGGTCGATCTGATTTTACAAGTAGAGATTCCTTTACAACCATTGGAGACTTCTTTAAGGGATGAGCTATTGATAGGACAAACAAGTCCGAGCAATAATGCTGATAAATCGACTCAGGTTAACGGGAAAACAGATTTTTATATAATTAATAGCTCTAATCAATATGTGGCTAGCTCTCAGCCAGTTAGTATTGGTGGAGAAGCTTTGGACGATTTTATGATGTTGCCTGAGTTGAGGTCGGCTCAGTCTGCGGATTTACGGGACATTGCTCGTAGCGATCGCAATATGCAAATCCTTGCCTATGCGCCTATTTTAGAGATGCAAAATTATGGTTTGTCACCTTGGGATGTACTGACTACAGTTAATAAATCATCGGCAGTAGTTGGCAGCCAACAATTACTCATGGCGATCGGGATTGGTATTGCAGGGACACCTCTGCTAGTGGCTCTGATTGCCTATACCCTATCTCGCAAACTGAGCAGTAGATTAAAAGAAATTCGGATGGCTTTAAGAGGCTTGCTTCGGGGTGGGACAGACGCAGAATTTATATCTCTAAGTGTGGCTGGAAATGACGAATTGTCAGACATTTCTGCAAGCATAAACACTATGACATCACAGTTTCAAATAATGCTCCAAAAGCAGGAGCAAGAGAAACAACGATTGCAGTTACAAGTGGTGAAACTATTTAAGGTGCTGACTAAGCTAGCGCGGGATGAAAAACAGGGGGCAAAAGACGAAGACTTGACAGACGAGAATATTTTAAAGCTAGGTAAAAAAGTGCGTGTAGAAATGGTTCAGCGCAATGCTGAACTTGAGAGCCATCGTCGCCAGAAAGAAGAACTTCAGGGACAGCTAATGCAGATGCTTAAAGAGATGCAATCCTTAGCAGATGGAGATCTCACGGTATCTACTAAAGCAGTTAGTAGTGACCTTACTGATGTAACTGTATTTTTTGATGACGTGATGCGAGGATTGCAAAACATTGTTAATCAAGTCAAATCCTCAGCAAATCAGGTTAATTTTTCCTTGGGGCAGAATGAGCAGGCGATCGCTAATTTAGCTAGCATCTCTCAAAGGCAGGTGGATGTAGTAACCCGATCTCTGAATACGGCTCAGATGTCAAAGTTATCGGCAACTACAATCATCAATACTAGTCAGCAAGCGGTACAGACATCTCAGACTGTCGCAGAGCGTGTAGCTGAAAGCGATCGCTCCATTGATGGCGTGATGGATAAGGTCAATGCTCTGCAAAGCACAGTTTCCACCACGGCTAAGAGAGTTAAACACTTAGGCGAAACTTCTCAAAAAATTGCCAAAGCAATTTCTACAATCAATGAAATTGCCGTAAAAACTAACTTCTTGGCAATTAGCGCTACTTTGGTCGCCTCTCGCACAGGGGATAAGAATAATAGCTTTGTCATGGTTGCTGAGGAAGTGGGCGAATTGGCAGCTCGATCAGTTGCGGCTAGTAAAGAAGTTGAAACTCTAATTAGCAATATTCAGATCGAAACTGGTGAAGTCATGGCTGTAGTTGAAGCAGGCAGTCAACAGGTTGTAGAAAGCACAAATTTGGCGATCGCCGCAAAAAATAGTCTCCAACAAATCTCTCTAGTTTCTCAACAAATTGATGGATTAATGTCGTCAATTTCTGATGCAACATTGACACAGGTGCAGACCTCTGAAGGAGTTGCTAACTTGATGAAAGATATTTCTCACATAGCGCAGAGAACTCTAACTTCTTCTGCGGAAGTATCTAAGTTCATGAAGACGACTAAGCGATATTCTGGAGACTTACAGCAATCGTTGAGTGATTTTAAAACTCGCTAGGGTTAGGGAATCTAACATCACAACTTAAAGTTTTATAGAGCTATATCTAATGACTCATTCCACGATTGAAAATATGTCAAAAGTTAAGCAGATTTTTATTGAAGAATCTCAAAGTCATATTCGTGAACTTAGAGAAAAAACATCGGTCTTAGATGTTAGGAATCCAAAGTTCTACCAACATCTTGATTTTTTAATCGTTACTAATAGTCTGCTAAGAGAGTCCGCGACAAGGGCAAATTTTTGTATACCTAATCATCCTTTTTTAGTGGTTAGTCAAAACTTTGATCAGTCAATTAATTTACTACGCGATCGCTATTTTGATATTGATTGGATTATTAAAGGGTTATTACTTGAAGCGATTGACCTAATAAGTCAAATTATTAACGCATACTGCTTAGATTTAGCTGCTAATCCCAACTGGATAAATTTGCAAGCCGAACTGTTTGAGCAAATTAAAGAACATTTACGATTAGATGATGACAAGTTTGTGCAGATTGAGTCTTTGGAATCAGGCGATCACCTTGATGAACCTTTCACATTGAGTGATGGCATAGAAGACTCACAGTTATTTGATTATGAGTTATCACAAGAATTTAGAGTAGACTTATCTGGCTCTAATCAAGAATTACAGACTTTATTTCCTAGCCTTCTATCTGAACCTTTTGAGGGAGATCTTGATGATTTATTAGATAGTTCTAATTTGTCAGATCTAGAACAATTAGATCCAGATTTATTGGGCAATAACAATCTAAATAGTAGAGAAGAAGCAAGAAATATCGATCCTCTGCCAATGCCTGAAATGCTGATCAATATTTTTACAGGCTCAGACGGTGACAAATTACTTGGCAGTGATGATGAAACAGAGCTACAAGGTTTTAACTGGAATAACTTAGAAGAGGATACTCCAAGCTATAACTTCCTAGAAGAAACCGATCAAGAATATGAAGATATTGACAATATGTGGACTAAAATTTCTAATCTTGAATCTTGGTCGGAAATGGATGATAGCGAAGTTTCTTTATTGAAAGAACTAGAAGCTAGCTTTGATTTAATAGGTGAGAGAGATTTTGCTGACAGCGCTGACAAATTCGGCAATCAAGTTTCTGCACCATCTCAAGAACCCTTCGAGCAATCAGAGGAGGATGATTGTTTATTCTGGAATTCTTTAGATTCTGAGGGCAACCTAAGTTCTCCAGAGATTTTAGATGCTTATCCCACAGTGCAGGATAATTCATTAATGACGACCTTACAGGAGTCTCTCAAACCAGACTTTGCCACCCCAGAGGTTGATACAGCCTTTGAAGAGTCTCCGATTTATCATGGTCACGACCCTAAATCTTTGTCTTCTTTGAAAGAATCTTTATCAAGATCTAACGATCATAATATCAAAATCCCCCTGAGCTATATGGAGATGCTAGGGGACTTATCAGAAGAGCTATCGGTGAGAAAGAGTGGTGTAGATGTCTATTTAGGAGAGCTTCGAGTTTTGTCAACAGAAGCTCAGCAAAACATCAGTTTATTAAATTCTGAACTAGGCATTTCAAGCGAATCAGCGATCGCCCAGTTGCAGCATACGTTTGATAAATTATCGAATATGCTTGATCGCACTGTGCAGCAAGCCGATGCGATGAATCAAGATGTTACCCATTTACGTCAGCACCTGCGCCAATCTTTGAAGCACCCAGTTTCTGGCTTAGTGGGCAAGTTTCCTCGGATTCTCCAAAATCTGTCTACTGTTCATGGCAAGCAAGTTGAGCTGATTTTACAGGGTGCGGAAGTGGGCATTGAGCGATCGTTATCAGAGCCAATTGCCGAGTCTTTGGAGATATTACTGCGTAAGGCATTTAAGCATGGAATTGAGACACCCTACGAGCGCCAACAGCTAGGCAAGTCGATTCAAGCAAAAATTTCAGTTACAGCAGAGCAAACCAATTCAGGAATTGTGATTAAAGTCAGTGATGATGGTCGCGGAATTGATGTAAGTAAAATTCGTTTACAACTAGAACAATCAGCTTTGATTGCCGGCGCATCAACATTCACAACCATCGATATGAATGATGATCAGATAGTTAACTTAATTTTTGAGCCAAATTTTGATTCGGAATCTTCTATATATCCGACTGAATCTTCTAAGTTGAGCGATGTTCGCCAAAAAGTACGTGCTGTTGGCGGCAAGATTTCAGTTCAGACGCAGCCTAACCAAGGTACAGAATTTACAATTAGTTTTCCCAATCCAGTTTCTCTGGTTCGAGTATTACTAATTGATATTAATCATGTATGTATGGCTGTCTCTAGCCAATCGGTTTTAGAAGTGCTGCCAGTTCCAATTGATATTGATTTGCGAGAGCAGGAGATACCCGAAACTTTACTATGGCGCGATCGCAACATTCCCATAGTAAAACTTAATTCGTTGCTTAAATTAAACTCTCCCCAACCAACTAATCACTTGCATCAGCAAACAGGTTTGTTCACGCCCAATACCTCTATTCCTTCATTTTTAGTTATTCAGCATGAAGAAACTCTTTTCGCGCTGTTGACTGATGGCTGTTGGCATGACCAAGAAGCGACTTTCCATCAAGTTGAAGGCGATATTGTCCTACCACCAATTTTTATCGGTACTGTGATCTTAAGCAATAATCAAGCAGTGGTTTTATTGAATACGGTGGAGATAATTGCCCAATCCTCGCAATCCAATGAAATGATTTCAAGTGCCAATACTGCGGCAAACTCTGAGCAGTTAGAAGAGACCCCAATCGACTATATCGATAATTTAAGTGGTTTGTCTGACTTTTTTGGTGCGGATGCGCCATCACTTGATTTATCAAAAGCAACCTCAGTAAATTCGCATCTAGATACTGAAAATCTAGAAAAATCTGGAACGATTGCTCAAAATACCCCACGACCAAGCAAGATTTTAATCGTAGAATCATCTGCTAATGTGCGGCGCTATTTGGCAATGACTTTATCTAAATCAGGGTTTATTACAGAGCAAGCCCAAGACAGCAAAGAAGCGATCGCCCTCCTAAAGCACAGCCACCTCAGTATTGACGTAATTATTACAGATCTAGAAATGCCGCAAATGGATGGGTTTAAGGTGCTAACCGATATTCGTGCTGATGAGTCATTGCAGTATTTGCCAGTAATTGTACTTACATCCAAAAACAACGCGCATGATCAAAAGTTAGCGAGCGATCTTGGGGCGACAGCATATTTTAGTAAGCCCTATCGCGAACAAGAGTTAATTTCTAAATTGCAGGAATTAGTAACTATAAAATCCAAGAATTAGTGGTGTGGCGCTTCGCGCTGCACTGCTAATCGGGGAGTAGCCCTAGTTATATCGTGCTTTTAAATAGACCTTGGGGTTTTAACAGCAGCACCAAAATCATAATTACTAGACCGACACCTAGTTTATAGTCTGTGCCAATGCAGTATTTTTGGAAGTCTCCTAGTGCCGCAGGGCAGGTTGTGGCAACCTCTTGGGAAATGCCCACAATCAAAGCTCCCGCGATCGCGCCATAGGGATTACCAATGCCGCCAAGAATTACAGCAGCAAACATCGGCAAAATTAAAAACCAACCCATATTTGGACGCAGATTGGTGATTAGACCATACATACTGCCCCCAAAGGCAGTCATCCCGCCAGCAATCACCCAAGTCCAGATAATCACCGCATTGACATTAATTCCTGCAACTTTAGCAAGCTCAGGGTTATCGGCAACTGCGCGCATTGCTTTACCTATTTTTGTGTTTTGCAACAGGTAGTAGAGTCCTGCGATCAAGACGACCGCCGCGATAATCACCACAATTTTATTGCGTGTAATTGACAACTCCAATAGCTTAATCGCAGGGAAAGTTGGCAAATTGTATTTTTGTGGTTTAGCTCCCCAAATCAAAACAATCACATTGCGGATTACCAAAGCCAAACCAATGGAAACGATCATCATCGTGGTGGAAGTAGCTCGCTTAGTTCGTAACGGTTGCCACAGGATTTTTTCACATAGCAGCACAAAGATAATTGAAACCGCACTTCCTAGAGCGATCGACAACCAAATATTCAGGTTAAATGTTGTATTGGCTAAAAAAGCAAGATACGCCCCCAATGTAAGAATGTCCCCGTGAGCAAAATTAGCAAGGCGAAGAATTCCGTAAGTAAGTGTCAAACCAACTGACGCAAGAGCAATAACACTGCCAACTGCAACCCCATCAATAGTCGATTGCAAGACTGATTGGATAACTTCAATCATTAAAAAAACTTGATAGAACTGTGATTTTTATTATGTAACTAATTTTGACTTTTTTAATCTTGCAACCACAGTGTTGGCATACTTTTGTGAATTCGCATTACAGCGCTTTGCGCTTTTGTAAAACCAAGAGAAATTTTTGAAAGTGCCGCGAAGCGGCATTTTCAAAAATTTCTCTTTACCCGTTAAAGCATCAATAGGCTGTAATTAGGCAGACATAATTAAACCCAAAAGAGAGGCGGCGCGAAGCGCCGCCTCTCTTTTGGGTTTAAAACTACATGAAATCACGAGGATCAGTAATATGTCCTGTCAATGCTGAAGCTGCCGCAGTGTAAGGAGAAGCAAGATAAATCTGTGCTTGCTTATTACCCATGCGTCCTGGGAAATTACGATTAGTCGTGGAAACACAAACCTCAGCTTCATTGACTCGCCCAAATGTATCTTGGGGACCTCCCAAACAACCAGCACAGGAAGGAGAAGCTGGCTCAATGCATCCAGATTGCAAGAAAATTTCTGAAAGTGTCAATTCGTCAATTTTTAAGTTAAATAGATCGTTATAAACCTTTTGAGTAGCGGGTACTAGATATGTAGGAACCTTTACCTGTTGACCTTTAAGCAGTTTGGCTGCGTTATAAAAGTCTTCAGTTTTACCACCCGTACAGGAGCCGATATAAACACGATCAATCTTTACGTCTTGCACTTCACGGACAAGGGCGCGATTGTCAGGAGAGTGGGGCTTGGCAACAACTGGTTCTAACTTGGAAACATCATAATGCTTGACGTAATAGTAATCAGCATCAACATCGGCATAGAGGGACTCAAAGGGCTTATTTGTGCGCGATCGCACATAGTCAAAAGTAGTTTGATCAGGTGCGATGACTGCATTTTTGCCACCTGCCTCGATCGCCATATTGCAGATAGTCATCCGCTCTTCCATGGTCATTTTGGCGATCGCCTCACCCTCAATTTGCAAAGCCCGATAGTTTGCCCCACTGACACTGATATCGCCAATCACCTGCAAAATCAAATCCTTAGCTAACAAATAAGGAGGCATTTCGCCATCAAACACAAACCGCATCGAGGCAGGAACTTTGATGAGGAGCTTACCAGTACCCAACACGAAAGCCGCATCAGTGTTGCCGATGCCCGTGGCAAACTGCCCAAAAGCTCCTGCGTTACAAGTGTGGGAGTCAGTGCCAAAAAGTACTTCCCCAGGGCGAGTATGTCCTTCTTGGGCGAGGGCAATGTGGCAAACACCTTTGTAGTCAGGATTTGCTTTAAAGTCAGAAAGATCAGTAATGTCGTAGAAGTACTTAATATCCTGTTCTTTAGCAAATTCTCGCAAGATATCGATATTACGATTGGCTCTTGCATCTTTAGTGAAAATATAGTGATCGGGAATCAATACTAATTTTTCTTTGTCCCAAACCTTAGCGTCTTCACCAAATTCACGCTTAAACACACCAATCGTGCCAGGACCGCAGACATCATGGGTCATCAGCAGATCAGCATTCACCCAGATATTTTCGCCAGGGATAACGTGTGTTTTACCTGACGCTTTTGCTAAAATCTTTTCGGTGAGTGTCATTCCCATAATTGTGATGTCCTTGGTGTGGTATGTCCGCTTTTAAAACGGCGATATTCCCATGAAATTCCTTAATTAAGATTATATATCTTTAGTCATCCTAAAAGGGAGAATGACTAAGCGATCAGGGCTTCTAATTACCAAAAAAGCTGTAGCGCACGCTGAGCGTGCGCTACAGCTTTTTTGGGTTTATTTATGCCTACAATTTTGATGCTGAAAATCTCAAATATTCAGCCACATCTGGAGGTTTATTTCTTGATTTGGTGATGCGTTGGTTATTTGAGCTAGTTCAAAATGACTGGTAATTGGCTCTTGTAGAGTCACTTTGACAGTCTTCAATAGATCCTGTTGAAAGATAGTTACCGCGATCGCTTCATGCGCCGAAAAGTCGCGCAATCTATCATTAAAATTTTCAGCCGTAACTCGAATTTCATTAATCGCAAGTACCAAATCGCCAGAACTGATACCTGCTTTTTGGGCAGGCGAACCGATTTCGACCTTTTCAACTTCAGCGATCGCACTTTTAGCTTTGAGCGTCATGCCAATAAACGGAAAATCTTGACGACTATTGCGTAACTCCAAACCAAAAGGCTCAAGATAATAATTGTAATCTAGCTCTTTAGTGCCGTAGAGGTAGTCTCTCCAGAAATTGGACAAATCCATGCCTGCAACATTCTCAATGACTTGATGTAGTTCTGCTTCTTCAAAACCAGTTTCATCCTTACCAAAGCGCTCCCACATAATCTGCATCACCCGATCTAGCGATCGCAGATTATTAGTTTTATGCCGAATTAGTAAGTCCAACAACATCGATACCATTTCGCCTTTGAGATAGTACGAAATCTGGTTGTTGTGGGTATTAGCATCAGGACGATAGAGCTTGATCCATGTATCAAAGCTGGACTCGTGTAAAGACTGCACATTCCGCCCAAAGGTGGTTTGGAGTCTGGTGAGGCCCTTGCTAACTAGCTTTAGATAATGCTTAGCACCATAAAGTTTTGCCCGCAGCGGAAAAATCTGATCGTAGTAGCTAGTAGTTCCTTCACTAAACCACAGCGAACCTGTGTAATTTTCTTGATCGTAGTCAAACTTTTCTAAAGCCTTAGGACGAATCCGTTTCACATTCCATGTATGAAAAAATTCATGGGCGACAAGATTCATAAATTGTAAGTAGCTTTCTTCTTTCCTAAATCCAAGGCGATTGTAAAGTAGTACCGTACAGTCCTTATGCTCTAGTCCACCGTATCCATTGCCAGCATGAAGAATAAAATCATAACGATCATATGGCAGTCCCCCAAACATTTCTGACTCCACAGCCACGATCGCAGATGTATCTCTGACCATGCGCTCCATATCAGCATTGTGCTGTCCCCACACAATAAAGCGATGTTTTTTATCTAGCACATCAAATTCATAGCGTTCTTGCAGTCCGATTTCCAAGGGGCTATCAACTAAGGTGTCAAAATCCTTGGCATAAAAGGTATTAGAGCGATTTGGCACAGTCGGTAAAGCCGTGCTAACTTGCCAGTTTTCCTTAAGATTAACAATTTCAACTGTATAAGGTTGCGGCCTAAGCTGATGTGGTTCAGCAACATACATAAATACGGATGCACCTGTCAAAAAAGCATGGGTACTATCAATGTGACTAGTCCGCACTGTTAGCTCATTACCAAAAATGCGATAGCGAATAGTAATGCCTAAGATGCTTTCTTGATTGGTTAATCTCTCTTGACAATTTATTTGCCAATGATTTTTACTAATTTTTTGCCACTCTAGTAAATTTCCCAACTCATCAATGGCGATAAAGTCTTGTAGATTTTTCGCATATTCTCTTACTAAATAAGACCCAGGTGTCCATACTGGTAGCTTTAGATTGAGTATGTCATTTTGCCAATTGGCGATCGCCAATTCAACTTCTAGCAGATGATTCTCTGGCTCTGGAATGCTGAGTCGATATGTCAATTGACTATCAAAGTTATCTGGCATTTGGGGGAGGCTTGTTCATTGCAGCCTGTTGAGAGTTTTAGTGGTGTAGCTGTTGCCAAGTTTATTAGGACAGAAAACCAAAAGACAAGTTACGGCGCTTCGCGCCGCACCGCTAATCTTTCAATGGGAAGGGAGTAACAAGATTGACTACGGCTATAAAGATAAATTTTTGAAAACGCAAAGCGCTGTAGATAAAAAGTGAAGATAGAAGCTGGTTTACGCTGTCTAAGTAACTAGGCAAAAGAAACCTTAAAACCCAAAAAGCTGTAGCGCACGCGCAGCGTGTGCTACAGCTTTTTGGGTTTTGGGTTTAATTATGCTTGCCTACTTATCTTCACTTTAGGTTAATTACAAACAAAGAGTGCAAATGCACTCTTTGTTTGGGGATTTAGATAAAAATTACTTCTTATCCTTAGTGATGACCTTGGGGGGTTCACGGAAGAAAATGGCAAAGAAGAATAAACCAAGCAAACAAGCGAAAATTAGAGTGTAAGTAATAGCTTCCATTGTTTCCTATGCCTCAACAGCGCGAGTAGTTTTGTCGCCAACCTTTTGGAATGCACCCCACTCGACTTGCTCTTCGCTAAGTTCTGGGTCAACACCAGCAAATACGTCGCGGAACAGAGTACGCGCACCATGCCAAATGTGACCAAAGAAGAAGAACAAGGCAAATACAGCGTGACCAAAGGTGAACCAACCACGAGGGCTAGTACGGAATACACCGTCAGACTTATTGGTTTCTTGGTCAAATTCAAAGATTTCGCCTAGCTGTGCTTGACGAGCATACTTCTTAACATTAGGAGCATCGTTAAAGGCTTTACCGTTCAAAGCTCCACCAACGAAGGATACAGTTACGCCAGTTTGCTCAACACTGTATTTCGATTCAGCACGGCGGAAGGGAATGTCCGCACGAACGATACCGTCTTGGTCTTGTAGAACCACAGGGAAAGTTTCAAAGAAGTTAGGTAAGCGGCGCACGCTCAACTCACGACCTTCGTTATCCTTAAAGATGGGATGTCCTTGCCAACCTTGGGCAATACCATCACCATTATTCATCGGACCAACGCGGAACAATCCACCCTTAGCAGGGCTGTTACCAACATAGTCATAGAAAGCAAGTTTGTCAGGAATCTTTGACCAAGCATCCTCTTCGCTCAGGCCAGCATTAAGCCCAGCTTGGACGCGGCGGGAAATTTCTTGTTGGAAAGAGCTGCTGTCCCACTGATAACGGGTAGGTCCGAATAGCTCTACGGGGGTAGCGGCAGAGCCGTACCACATAGTTCCTGCTACCACGAAAGCAGCAAAGAATACGGCGGCGATACTGCTAGAGAGTACGGTTTCAATGTTACCCATACGCAGAGCTTTGTATAGACGTTCGGGGGGACGTACGGTCAGGTGAAATAGACCAGCAATGATCCCGACAATACCTGCGGCGATGTGGTGAGCCACAATACCACCGGCATTGAAAGGGTTGAAACCATTTGGTCCCCATTCAGGGGCAACGGGTGCTACGTGACCAGTCAAGCTATAGGCATCAGATACCCACATCCCAGGACCGAATAATCCTGTTTGGTGGAATGCACCGAAACCAAAGCAAAGTAAACCAGATAAAAATAGGTGAATACCAAACATTTTCGGCAAGTCCAAAGCTGGCTCACCTGTACGTGGATCTCTAAATAGTTCAAGATCCCAGTTTACCCAGTGCCAAATTGCCGCGAGGAAAAGTAAGCCTGAGAGAACGATGTGGGCTAGAGCCACACCTTCAAACGCCCAGAATCCGGGGTCGGTGACCTGTTCGCCAGTGATTGTCCAGCCACTCCATGAGTTGGTAATGCCTAGACGGGTCATGAAGGGCATGACAAACATACCTTGCCGCCACATGGGGTTTAGTACGGGGTCACTAGGGTCAAAAATTGCTAATTCATATAATGCCATCGAGCCTGCCCAACCTGCTACGAGAGCGGTGTGCATCAGGTGCGTGGCGATCAGTCTTCCTGGGTCATTGAGAAGAACTGTATGCACTCGATACCAGGGTAATCCCATTGCAAATGTTCCTTAATCTTATGTAGTGAGTGTAATCAGTAGGATCTTAACGATTCTTTATCTTAATTTATATTAATTGATTCTGAAATATGGTGATACTCACAGCAAAAAAATCACGATGCATTGAATCAAGGCAGTCATTTAAATGCTGTAAGTATGACTTGTGAAATTTTCAGAATCATCAAACGTGTTTGATCATTTTATTCGTAACACAATAATAAACTATTCCTTCCGATTGATTATGGTAAGGCACAATAAAAGCCCAAAAAGATTTGGCGATCGCGATCGCCAAATCTTTTTGGGCTTTATATTTTCTAGGACACAAAACCCAAGGAGCGAGTTGCGGCGCAACTCGCTCCTTGGGTTTTGATTTGTAGTGGCGATAGCTACAGTCTATTGGGTACAGAGAAATTTTTGAAAGTGCCGCGAAGCGGCACTTTCAAAAATTTCTCTGGGTCTTGTGACAGCGCAAAGCGCTGTAATGCATATAAATATTATGGAAATTAATCAATGACGACTATTTTGCGTGACTGGAGTTATCGCTATCAATGGTTTTATGACACTGTATCCGCGATCGCATCGGTTAGTGTTGGCGGCGAAAAGCGATTTCACCAATTATTTTTAAAAGATTTGCAAATTAATTCTGAAGCAAAGGTTCTCGATCTTTGCTGTGGTGCAGGACAAGCCACGCGAGAACTAATCAAACATTTTGATGATGTTACAGGTTTGGACGCTTCACCGATCGCCATTAAACGCGCCCAGCAAAATGTACCCCAAGCCAAATATGTGGAATCATTTGCGGAAAAAATGCCCTTTAGCGATCGCACTTTCGATCTCGTAATTACAAATACTGCCATGCATGAGATGGACTCAGAACAGTTGCAGCAAATTATCCAAGAAGTAAATCGAGTTTTGACTCCCGCAGGACAATTTATCATTATTGATTTTCATCGCCCCACCAATCCACTTTTCTGGCTACCTATCGCCACTTTCCTCTGGTTATTTGAGACGGAAACCGCATGGCAATTGCTCAAAACTGATCTCGATCAGCTTTTAAAGCAATCGGGTTTTAAAGTTGAGTCTTGTCAACTTTATGCGGGTGGTAGTTTGCAGGTGGTGCGATCGCAAAAACATTTAGACCATTCCTAACTGCCGTCTAGCTTCAAATAAGCCGAGAGCAGCACTGACTGAAAGATTTAGACTACGGACTTTGGGATGCTCCATCGGAATGTAAACAGTAAGATGATCGGCAATTAGGGTCTCAGGCAAACCGCATGATTCACTGCCAAATAATAGCCAGTCGCCATCTTGAAATTCAAATTCACGAAAATTTTTCGCGCCGCGCGTACTGAAACAAACCCATCGCCCGCCCTGTGAAGCTTCGCGCAAAGATTCAATAT
>JBBQRB010000036.1:0-19379 GCA_038215315.1 Pseudanabaenales cyanobacterium | reverse complement strand
AATAAAAACTGCTTTCAATATGGTTAAGTTGAGGAAGATGTATCAAAATATTCGCGCCAGTAGCAAATTTGACCATCTTTTACCTCAATAATAATGGCATCATCTGCTTGATTGCGTTTGCCTGTTGATTTTTCAGTATCCTCATAATGCCATTCCACGGCTGCTTGGTTGCCATTAATCACAATGCGTTGGATTGTAATATTCACGTCCATGTACTGTTGAGCAAAGTTGGCTATTTGCTCGCGAATTTTCGCCCGTCCTTGTGAGCGGTGATTGGGTACGATTAACTCTCCATCCAGCGCAAACAATTCAGTAAGAGCATCTACATCACGATTAACCCAAGCATTCCTTGCCTGTTCAATTAATGATCGAATATTTTGTTGCGATTCAGTTTGAGCTATTACTGGATTCATAATAAAGGTTAAATTAAATATAATAATTAAAGTAGAAAGAAAGAGAAAAAATGCTAAAGCAAACAGAGATTGCTCAATCAGACCTGTAACAGACTTTTTTTTGGTCATGTTAGTCATCCTTCACAATATTTAGATGATATTTATGTCTTCTGGCTACCCTAATGAAGGGTTTCACTTTCCTTTGGTAGAAATAGAGCAGAGGAAGTGATAAAAACTCCATACCGCACAGACCATATTATTTGCACTGCTCTTAATCTCTGCACTACTTTAACACTTTTGATTTTATTGCAAACAACCCTGAAAAGATATCAACCATAGATAGAGATGACATTCTATCATTAGAGATACTAACGCCATAATAAGGAAAATCATTGGGATGATGTAGAAATATTTTTAATTTACCAAAGTTTGTACCTCGCTGAGTTTAATTGTGATTAGAGAGCCTTTCAATTCCTAACTTTAGCGATCGCTTCACAAATTTACTCCAATTTTTAGCATGGTTAGTTTAAGTTTGAGATTCAAAAGGCGATCGCATAAACAATCATTTTCTCAAGTTTGCAGAGGGCGATCGCTATCTCACACAACAACAAATATCCTCAAATGATTTAAAGTGTTTTAGAATGCGATCGCAAATAATCTCTCTGAACCTGTCAACGAAGTCAACTATTTTTGCTTGCTTAATCTCTGCTGAAAACAGATAACTTAAACAGAGCGATCGGTTCTGCATAACTGTGAAGCTGAGTGGCGGCAGGCAACCTCTGTGACTCCTCTCAAATATCTTATCCGTCCGTTCTAGCGCAATGTTGTACAGGCTAGCCAATAATCTAGAATCATATCTTCCAACCATCTTCCCAAGTATCCAAAGCTATTGGCATTACGAGACTGTCAGATGATCGCTCTTGTGTTCTACGTTCTTCTTCAGTTTGAATAATCAGGCACAAGTAAATTAAACCTGCTCTGCTTAAACGCATTAATCTCAATGCTTTTTCGCCAAAGTCAGCGCGAGAAATTGATTTTGCTAATGTATCAACCAACCCAATCATTCTAGAATTATCTTTATCAACCAAATCAAAAAACGGATCATGAATTTTAAGATAACGGTGTTCTGCGTATTGCCTCAATAATTCGATTTCTTGAGCATCAGGCTCCATAGCATCTATGAAGCCCTCTCGTTTTTCAGACAGATCTTTACTTAGCCAGAATAAACCTCGAAGTGCGTTGTTCTGAAAAGCCTCAATCTTTGGATTTATTCCTTTTTCACGATTGCATTTTTCATACCAGATAGTCTTAAAACTAATACTTTTATCAGGGATTCCAAGATGAAGATAATGATTCAAGAAGAAAGCTATCTTGTCAAACAGGGAATAAGAAACTCTAAATGCGAACTTAACCTTCTCAATAGCCAAGGAATAAACGGGATAATCGAGGGTATTAATTAGGGTAACATCTCGATCTGAATAATGAATTTCATTTGCAGTAAGCCCCTCATAGAGTAGAAATCGAGCGGATACGAACTCTTGCTTCAATTGATTAAAGAATCCAGCATAATATGGACTCTCGCCTATTAGAGCTACGATGCTGGGCAAATGGAGAACATCAGCCGTAGCAATTGAATATTCTCCTAAGTCATTTAGTGGATTTAAAAATAATGTTTGTTTGAGACACCAGCGTCGATAGGAAATTTCTTCTGGGGAGTTTCCTAGAGGAAAGTCATTTAGACTAATATCTTCCTGCAAAAAATTCGGATCTAGAATTGTTTCAATTTCTTCCATGGTTGCTTGAAAAACATTCTCTGCGTCGGGATCGAGTTGGAATTGTAGTGCCAGATGAAAATCTTTATATGCTTCTCTTAGAAACAGATCTTGGTGTCCTTCATTGTGTAAAAGTCTAGCGTAGTGGTACAGTCCATAGGCTCGATTTCCACGAGCCATAGGAAAATTAGAGAGAATTTTTAAGGCTCGGCTCCAATACTCAACAGACTCCACTAAACGCCCAACATAGCTCAAAGCATTTCCGAGATTCGTAAGAATTTGACAAATAAGAACTTCTGGCATATCCTCTTGAACTGAAGATGATATAGCCATTCGGAGATTTAGAATTTCTGCTTCAAGTTCTGATTGTTCCCAATTCCAAGTATAATTCCTTACATAAAGAGCGAGGCGCTTGCCACTCCAAGCATTTGCAAGCAAATAATGGATGGCTCCATGATGACCAATAGATATCTCAGCGATTAAAAGTTGCTCACATTTATCAATAGCTCGATCAAGTTCAGCTATATCCTTTGCATCTATTGATTGATCTATCAGTAAACCTAGTTGATCCAACTCATCTTCCATAGGGCATAGTATAAGACAAATATTTATAGTGCGCGAGTAATGGGGGCGGTATAACTATATGAACCTCATGAGTTAGCCAAACTAGTCAACCGTGAAGAAATATGCGATCGCGCCATGATCTCAATGTCTACAAACCTAGAAATTTAAACTGGCGTGAAGGATCGCAATAAGAGCCGCCCATTTCCACAGATCGGCAACATTACCCTAGCTACGATCTAATAAGACTTGCTTTAAACGCTGGGGATCTCCTTGATCGATTACTTTACCTTGCTCTAGTAGGAATGCCCCATCAGCATAGTCCAACTCGTTGAGGCGATGAGTTACCCAGAGTGCTGTCAGATTTTTTTGCTTAACTAGGTCGCGCACTGAAGCAACTAGATCAATTTGGTTTTCACCATCGAGCAGTGCAGTCGGCTCGTCCAATAACAGAACCTCAGCATTACGCGCGATCGCCCCCGCGATCGCTACCCTTTGTTTCTGCCCACCACTGAGGGCATAGATTGGACGGCGGATCATCTGCTCAAGATTTACGGCTGCCAAAGCTTCCTGAACTCGAAGCAACGTTTCGGCATGGGAAAGATTTTCAGATACTAAGCCAAAGGCGATATCTGCACCCACCGTAGGCATTACTAATTGATGATCAGGATTTTGAAAAACAAAACCAACTCGGTCAGCGATGGCGATCGCCCCCGACTTTGGTTGCAGTAGTCCTGCTAATAGCCTTAGTAAAGTTGACTTACCACTGCCGTTTGTCCCTAGTAGCATCCAAAATTCACCTTTAGGCACTGATAAAGTGCAATTATCAAGGACTATTTCGCCAGAAGTCCAAGCAAAGCTGAGATCTCGAACATTTATACCTGTGGTAGTGATGGATTGTTGAGTGGGCATTGTCAATTGTGTAAGTAATCGCTCAGTAATCATATCCAACCTAAGAATGTCGGTCTAACGCGCCGCCACTCTTAGATTGAAGCTTTAGGCTCGGATAAATCCTGCACCCATATTTGCAGATGATCCTGATTTTTCAGAAACCTGCACGGCAGAAATTTCGCCAATAAGTACAGAAACCTTCTTGCCCTCTTGCTTTTCGCAGGTTAGTTCCCATAGCTTAGGATGACCATTGGCGATCGCATTAGCAATTTCCCGATAAAGTGATTCAGCCCCTTCCTGTTCTTTACGCTGAACGGATAAAGCGATCGGATTATTCTTGAGAGTGATTTCAACTGTATACATCAGCATTAATTAAGTTGTCCTACTAAGAGATTAAAAGTACTACCAATTCACAAGAGTGTTGACACATTTTTGTGAATTAAAAACCAAACCTAGTTAGGGTTTTCAAGCAAAAAACAGCATTGCTATTTTTTACTTGGTAATTAAGTCGTTATGGCATATGTGCTTACTATCTTTAAGTATGCCATTGCTAAGGCGATCAGGATAAACAAAACCGAAGTAGAGAAAATGACAAACACATATTCTTGTAAGGATCGCAAACAAAATAACTTATGTATAGCGATCGCCACTTGTATTAAGACAACCCAAAACCCGAAAAGTAGAGACGGCGCTCCGCGCCGCCTCTACTTTTCGGGTTTTATCTCATAACATTATTTCAAAACCCAGATATGATTCGGCGGGCGAAGCCCGCCGAATCGTATCTGGGTTTTATTCATTTATGCGTTCTGCTATACAAAGTTTTCCTAATGATTACCTGTATATTTATGTTGCTGTGTAGTTTTAAGTCTAGAATGTCGCACACAAATTTACAGAGAATTAGAGAAATTCGTCAACAACTAGTTGCCGAAACTGGCAGTTTTGGTACAGATTGGGTTCTTGTACAGAAATTACTTGATGAACTGATGGTCAAGCATCAACAATATAAGCAGTTTGCGATTAATAAAAATATTCATCTTTACAACTAGCTGATCGGTCTATCTACAGCGCTTTGCGCTGATTTAAAACCCAGAGGAATTTTTGAAAGTGCCGCATCGCGGCACTTTCAAAAATTCCTATGTACACTCTGAAGTCTCAATACGCTGTATACAAAAGAAAACTTAAAGCCCAAAAAGCTGAGATGCACGCTGCGCGTGCATCTCAGCTTTTTGGGCTTTATTAGGACATTGCTAGCATTCTTTGCATTGGCTTAAGGGCAGATTGGCGAATAGTCTCGTCTAAAATGATTTCAGGAGTACGATTTTTCATCGCTAAATAAACTTTTTCGAGGGTATTCAGGCGCATATATGGACATTCATTACAGGCACAGTTACTTGTCGGTGGTGCAGGAATAAACTTTTTAAAGGGAGCCACCTTTTGCATTTGATGAATCACGCCCGACTCGGTGACTACGATAAATTCTTGGCGATCGCTCTTTTGCACATACTTTAACAAACCAGTTGTTGAGCCAATAAAATCCGCATGATGCAACACATTTGCTTCACATTCAGGATGAGCGATCACTTCTGCTTGAGGGTGACTGAGTTTGAGGTCGATTAATTTGCGTTCTGAAAAAATCTCATGCACCATACAAGCACCATCCCACAGCAGCAAGTCTCGCCCTGTTTGCTGCATTACATAGCGCCCAAGGTTGCGATCGGGTGCAAAGATGATCGGCTGATCGGCTGGGATTTGATTAACAATCGACACCGCATTGGCACTTGTGCAGATGATATCGCTAAGGGCTTTAATTTCAGCAGTGCAGTTTATGTAAGAAATGACTAGGTGATCAGGGTGAGCTGCCTTAAACGCGGCAAAGCGATCGGGTGGGCAACTGTCAGCAAGGGAGCAACCTGCATCAAGATCGGGCAATAATACTAACTTATCAGGGTTGAGAATCTTGGCTGTTTCTGCCATGAAATGCACGCCTAAAAACACAATTACATCAGCTTCACAATTGGCTGCGGCTTGAGACAATCCCAGCGAATCGCCAATATAATCGGCTATGTCTTGTAAGTCAGGATCTTGATAGTAGTGAGCCAAAATGACGGCATTCATTTCTTTTTTAAGATCGGCGATCGTCTGAAACAGATCCAGAGGCAAATCCAATGATGTTTGAAAAGTGCCAATTTTATTTTGTTTGGGAGGGGCGAGAAACATGGGTTGCCTCACGAAAGTGATAAAGGGAAATAGTAGTATCTTGTAAATCTTTACATTTCATTATAGTAGAAACTACCAAAAATATACCAAAAAATCAATAAGAGTCATCAGAAATGCTTATAGTTTATTTCATTATTGGTCTACCAGCTTCAGGAAAAACCACATGGGCAAAGAGCAGAGTCGATAAATCCCCCAACCGTATTAAGCGCATCAGTAAAGATGAGATTTGGGAGATGTTAGATAACTCCCATTTCTCCAAAGACAATGAGAATTTTGTATTAGATATCCAAGATATGCTCATTAAAGCGGCTTTAGAAAATGGTAAGCACGTTATCGTTGATAGTACCAATTTGTTGCCTCAGCAAGAATCTCGGATCAGAAATTTAACAGATGGTTTAGCGGTATTAGAAATTGTCGATTTTCGTCATGTGTCTGTCGAAACCTGCGTAAAAAGAGACTTAAAGCGATTGAACTCAGTTGGGGAGAAGGTAATCCGCAATATGTATAACCAGTTCATTGCCCCACCGCGATCGCCAAAGCCCGAATACAATCCCCATCTGCCCGATGCGATTATTTGCGATCTTGATGGCACGATCGCTTTAATCGGCGATCGCAGTCCCTATGATGCCGCTAAGTGTGAAATCGATCAGGTGAATGAACCAGTGCGCTCAATCCTAGATACTTCTGGCAAGAAGATTATCTTTTTATCAGGAAGAGATGATCAATTTAAACCCCAAACCTTAGCTTGGCTATCAAAGTATAATATTTACTTCGATGAGCTACATATGCGAAGGTCTGGCGACACCAGAAAAGACAGCATTATCAAGCAGGAAATGTATGAGCAGATTATTTTGAATAAATATAATGTTGCTTTTGTCCTAGACGATCGCGATCAGGTCGTGCGCTTATGGCGTGACTTAGGATTGACCTGCTTGCAAGTTGACTATGGCGATTTTTAGTCAAAGTTTAGGATTGCAAATAAAGCCCAAATATGATTCGGCGGACTTCGCCCACCGAGTCATATTTGGGCTTTATTTGCATAAGTTATTTCGTTTATCAAACTCACAAAAAAATGCTAATGTCAAGAAAAACCACTCGTTTTACACAAATTTAATCAGTAAGTGCATTAGGTTGCCAAATACAAGTGATAGCTGCACTTTCCTCAATTAAACTAGATATTTTAATCAATGAACACTGTTAATCAATACAATTCGATGACGCAGGCAGACTATGCCAAAAAATTGCGTCCTTTACTTCCAGCTTCCGCCTTCCAAGCAGATCCTCAAAAAATCTGGATTTTATTGATAAATATGGCAATTATGATCGTTGGGTGGGCGATCGCTTCTTACCTAGATCGTTGGCAATGGCAGTATTTATGGCTGTACTTACCGATCGCACTTTGTATGGGAAATAGCATTATTGTCTTGCTATTTAGTACCCACGACTTGATGCATAGTGCCGCGATCGCCAATCCTCTAATACGCAAAACTGTTAGCTTATTCGGGCTAACAATGTTATGGATGCCGCCAACTCTATGGAAAGCAGTTCACAATCGCGAGCATCATAGCACCACTAATTCCGATCAAGATCCTGATCGCAATTACTTATCTTCACAGCCAAACAATTGGGGCAAATGGATTCAGAATCTATTCGTCCCATCGTCAGAAGTAAATCCTTTATTTTTAGCGATCGGCATGGGTCATGCATGGGGAATGCACGCATTTCGCAACCTAACCTCAGTTCTATTCTTTAACAATCAGTCCGCTCAATACCCTGTTTTTGCTTTTAGTATTAGCGAAAAAGAAAGAAAAGCGATCGCCTTAGAACTACTGGCAATGATTGGCTTGCATACCTTAATTTTCGCAAGTTTGGGGTTTTCTCCATTGAAGATACTGCTTAGCTACTTCTTGCCAATTTGGGTAGGTCATGCAGGACTGATGTTTTACATTTACACCAATCATCTGCTTTGTCCAATGACAGAAGTAAATGATGTATTAACTAATAGCCTTTCGATTCGTGTCCCCCAAATATTTGATACTCTGCATCTTAACTTCTCTTATCATACAGAGCATCATATTTTTCCTGGCATGAATCCCAATTACTATCCGATGGTTCAGCAACTACTACTGACCTATTATCCCGAAAAATATAATCTGATTAATGCTGATAAAGCTTGGCAGTTATTATTAGAAACACCGCGTCATTATCTAGATAAAAACACTCTTACTGATTGGTCAGGGACAAAGCTAGTCAAATGTCCTGATTTGCATTAACCAATCCCAGAGATTTTTGAAAGTAGCGCGAAGCTCCACTTTCAAAAATCTCTCTAGGTTCTATAACAGTGCGATGCGCTGCTATAAAACCCAAAAGAGGTTGGCGGCGCGGAGCGCCGCCAACCTCTTTTGGGTTTTAATTTGTCCTGATCCAAGTGGCGAAACTATACCAATTCATAAATGAACGCAAATCCCAGTAAGGTGATAGCAAATCATCTATAATGTTGCATTTGCTACGAAAGTAATGTTGCTTTTAAAGTCAGATCGAAGATTGCAGAAAGCCCTGTCAACTATCCGTTTAAAATCATTAGCCTAATAACCTATGCCTAGCTTAACAAGCACGATCTATCCCATTGGCGCTTATAACCTTCACGGGTTAGTATGGCAAACTGAGTCAAGTAACGAGCCTGATCCTAAGCCTGAGTATCGCAAGTCCTATGCACTTTGTATCGATGCTTATCAGGGGCATCTACTCAAGATCGATCCAGATTCAGAAGGTGCAACCGTCCTGAACCACTTCACGGCTCTGCAATTTCGAGATGCAACTGGCTTAGCGATCGCAGGTGAAACGCTTTGGATTACCAAGGATAATGGAATTTATTATTGCGATATGGTTGATTTTGACCTGCAACCATTTATGGAGCTACCCAATCGTATTGATGGCATCGCGGTATCTGATGGCGGCGTATATGTTAGCTCCAGCGAAGTAGGTAAGATTTTTGTATTTGGTCGAGCGACCCGTACTTTGCTCAGAGTTATGGATGCACCAGGAGCTGGATTTGAAGCATTGACCCTAGCGGGTGAAGAACTATGGGTTAGCGATCGCACCGAAGAAACTGTATATCGACTCAATGCCAAAACAGGCGACATAATTCACCGTGGTTTGACTCCATTTCCCAATCCCACAGGACTAGGATTTTTAGGAGAAGAGCTATATGTAGTTTATTCTTCTGATGAGAAGTATATTCGCGAAAATCCTAACGATTTAGATCAGCCATTTTCAGTTGCTAATCGCGAAAGAAACTTTATTCATTATCTCAAATTTGATCAGCACCAAAACGAAAAGCTTTGCTACACCCTGACCAATGGCTATAAAGTTGAGATGGTCTATCTTGAAGAGCTATCTTCGGAAGAACCAACCTCGATTTATAACCTCACTTGGCGAGTCGCTTATCCTACCGACACTTACCGTCAAAAATTATTAGCGATCGAGCCAATTGGAATTCCCTTTGAAGAAGAAATTGTCGATGGTCAGCGCGTAGCGGCTTTTAAATTAGGCAATCTCAAACCTGAAGAAGCTAGAATGTTCGGCTGGAAAGCAACTCTAGAAATGTATGGCATTAAGTACGAGCTTAAAGAAAGCGAAGTGGAGTTTGTGCCTGAGTTGTCCCCTGAAATGCAAAAGTTATATCTAGTTGATGATGATGGACTAAGCATGGACAATCCTATTATTCAGGCTGCGGCAAAAGAGGCTGTAGGCGATGAAACTAATATTTTGCGAAAGATGCTTTTGATCCGTGACTATGTTTACGACAAGCTCTCTTATCGTGTCACTCCTTACATCGCGGCTCCAGAAGAAGTTCTGGTTAGAGGTACTGGTTCTTGTGGTGAGTATGTCGGTCTATTGTTAGCGCTGACTCGCTTAAATGGAATTGCTTGCCGTACTGTTGGGCGTTACAAATGCCCACATGATGAAGAATTTATGATGAATGTTCCTTTACATCAATATTATAATCACGTCTGGATCGAGTTCTATATTCCTAGTATTGGCTGGCTACCGATGGAGTCAAACCCTGACGATACTGGTCATCGTCCCTATCCCACGCGCTGGTTTATGGGTTTACCTTGGTATCATGTGGAGATTGGGAAAGGTATCTTTTTTGAAACTATTCAGCCTCAGCCATATTCCATTGGAGAACTCTCATTAAATCATGTGAGATTTAAAGTTTTAGAAGAAATTTAATAAAAACCAAAACCCAAAAAGCTGAGGCGCACGCGTAGCGTGCGCCTCAGCTTTTTGGGTTTTAAGTTTTCTTTTGCGTACCCACTCTGTAAATGATTACTAAGTTTCATTAATTTAGCTTAATAAGCATTTTTAGAGGTGTTGATAACCCATAGGATCATGGAAATAAAAAATTTATAAGCAATTACACTCAAAAGAATAATTAAGGTAAATCAAATTTATGACACATTTTGCTTTTCATGTTCTTGCCGCAGTCCCAGCCACTCCAGTCTGGTCAATAAATGTAGCTTTGATCATGTTAACAACTAATTTATTTGCGCTAGTCGTTGGGCGTTATGGCATTCAAGTCAAAGGTGTTGGCCCTAGATTACCAATCGAGTTACCTGGCTTGTTTTCTGGATTCGGATTACCAGAGTTACTCGCGGTGACTAGCTTTGGGCATATTCTTGGGGTTGGAATGATCTTGGGACTTGCTCAAGCAGGATTGTTATAATTTGTCACGAGAAATCGCACTCAATAGCCATGTAAACTATGGCTATTGAGCAGATCTAAAAAAAGCTGCCATGATGACAAGATTGTTTCTGGTATTTGCGATCGCGTTCAGCAGTTTACTGCTCATCTCAATAAATTTGTCACCTACATTTGCCGCGCAAAATATACACTGGCGCTACAGTGGAGCTGAAAACCCAACTCAATGGGGTAAATTATCTAAAGACTTTGAACTATGTGAGCTAGGCGAATCTCAGTCACCCATCAATATAAATGGCACAGTGAGTAGTAGCCCCGCAAATATTAATTTTGACTACAAGCCCTCACCTCTTGAAATCGTCAATAATGGACATACGATTCAAGTTAATTATGCGGAGGGAAGTAAAGTTGACATCGATGGCAAGATGTATGCACTTTTGCAGTTCCACTTTCATACTCCTAGTGAGCATCATATCAACGGGCAAGCCTCGCCAATGGAGCTGCATTTAGTACATCGTGATCAATCTGGGCATCTGGCTGTGGTTGCAGTTATGTTGAATGAAGGAATGTCAAATCCTTTAATTTCTCAAATTTGGGAACATATTCCTAATCTTGGAGAGATTAATAAAGTCAGCGATTTGTTAATCAATGCAGCCGATTTATTACCATCAAAAAGAAGTTATTTTAGTTATGATGGCTCGCTAACTACGCCACCATGTAGCGAGGGCGTAAGTTGGGATATATTTACGGAGGCAGTTAATGTTTCTGGGGAACAGATAGAGAAATTCGAGCAGATTTTTCAGGTTGATGCTCGTCCTGAGCAGCCATTAAATAATAGAACTGTGCAGTTACATTCTTCTGAATCAAAAGATTAGTGGCGGCGCTTCGCGCCGCTACTAACCTTTTGATTCAGAAGACGAGTTTGCCGCAACTCGTCTTCTGGTTTTGCTATACCTCAACGGGTGGTACAGCCTAAGTAGGCAAGCATAATTAAACCCAAAACCCAAAAAGCTGTAGCGCACGCTGCGCGTGCGCTACAGCTTTTTGGGTTTTAAGGTTTCTTTTGCCCATCTACTTAGTAAAAAGAGGTATAACATTGACCATCTCCTCGACAACTTTTGAAAATTTCTACGTACCCATTAAAAAAGAAGGGACGAATTTCGTCCCTTCTTTTTTTATTAGAAAATATTACAGGCGAGAAGCTAATCTCTCGAAATCTGCTTGAGTACTTGATAACATTCTGCTGCGACTGTCTTGAGTGCGATCGCCACTTAAATTTGGAACGAGGTTACGAGCTTGCAAAGCCATGTGTAACTGTAAATGTGCGACATACTCACTCAGATCGCCTTGAACATCGATTTGCTTGAAAGCTGCAAAGTTATTAATCACCGCATTCCCTCTCATTAAAACGCTATATAAACTTGAACTGAATATAAATTTTTGTAGACATATATCTCATCTGACTGAGATAACAAGTCATTTCATCTATAACTTTCGATATAGAAACTATAGTACAGTTAATATCTTTAGATAGACTTAGATACGAAGCGTAATTTTTCGACGTAATACTTAACAATCAATTTTAGTTGTTTAAGCGTATTAATTTTGCGATTTTCAGCGCTTTGGCATATGCAAGCCTCAAAATCTGGTTCATGATCAGCGTTTCAGCAATCCTACATTTGTGATCAGCAGAGGTTGCGACAGTAATGTATTCTGAATGTTGATAAGTTTTAGAAAGTGATAACACTAGATGTAGTTACACACTCTATCCACAAATTATCTATAAAAAATTTTATTTATTTCACTTAAGTCCTAGCAACCATGTTTAAACGTGCCATCTCTGCATTAGTCGTTGTACTTGCCTTGTTTCTAACCAGTTGTGCAGGTACTCCCACCAGTGGTCTTGTACCATTTGCTGATAGTAAAGATGGTTATCGATTTTTATATCCCAATGGTTGGACTGAGACTAAAGGCAACCCAAGCATAGATATTTTGTTTCACGACATCATAGAGCCATCGGAAAATGTGTCAGTCGCAATCAGTAAGCTAGAAACTGTAAAGAGTTTAGAAGAAATTGGTGAACCTGAAGCGATAGGCTTGAGAATTCAACAACGTGTGGTTGCTCCCGAAGGTTCAGGTCGTCAATCTAAATTGATTAGTGCTACTCAAAAAGAATCAGGCGATCGCAACTACTACACCTTTGAATACGCGGTTGAGCGATCCCAAGGTGAGCCTCGTCATGATTTAGTCACTGTTGTCACCAATCGCGGCAACCTCTACACAATGAGTATCTCAAGCTCAGAAAAGCGCTGGAAAAAGGTAAAAGCCTTATTCTCTAGAGTTGCCAAATCTTTTACAATCAATGATTAGTGACAGTTAACTGTTTGATGTTGCCCGATTAATATGCCACAAATTCTCATCATTGATGATGACCCAACAGTCAGACTGACTCTTCAGAGATTTCTTAAGAGCCAAGGTTATGATGTGGTTTTAGCTAAAGACGGAGAAGAAGGACTAGCTAAAGCGAAGCAAATTCATCCATCTTTAATTATTTGTGATTGGATGATGCCCATCATTGATGGATTGGAGGTTTGCCGCCAAATTAAGGACAGTCCTGACCTAGCGAACATCTATCTAATTTTACTAACTGCAAGAGATCAAGAAGGAGACTTGGTTAGAGGTCTGGAAATGGGAGCAGATGACTTCTTGAGCAAGCCTCCAAAAATTAACGAGTTAAGGGCTAGAGTTAGAGCTGGGCTGAGGCTATATCAAGCAGTTGAGGAAATACAGAGACAGAAGCAGTTAATTGAACAAGAGTTAATGCAGGCTTCCCATTATGTGCGATCGCTTCTGCCAGAACCCATCGAAGGAGACATATCGATTCAATCCAGCTTTTTGCCTTCAACGCAACTGGGAGGAGATAGCTTTGATTACTTCTGGTTAGACGATGAGAATTTGGCTCTCTATTTATTAGATGTATCTGGTCATGGTGTTGGCTCCGCTTTGTTATCTGTATCGGTTTTAAATATTATGCGGAGTCGTAGTTTGAGCCGCAGGGGAACATCCCAAGAGAGTACTAATTTCTTCAGCCCTAGCGAAGTGCTAAATGATCTCAATAACACCTTTCAGATGGCTGTACATAATGAGATGTATTTCACTATTTGGTACGGTGTGTATAACAAATGCACGCACAGGCTAACCTACTCTAGTGGCGGACATCCCCCAGCCGTGCTGATTTCCAATGAAGAAATTCCTAAAATTAAGCTTCTCACAACCTCAGGATTACCAATTGGCATGATGCCAGATATCAGATATAGCGAGCAGAAATGCGAAATTGACACTGCCAGTAGGTTGTATCTATTTAGCGATGGCGTTTATGAGATTTCACAGGAAGACGATAGCATTTGGGGACTCAACTCGTTGATTGATGCTTTTATTCATACTCCAAGCGATCGCTCATCACGGATTGAACATATATTGTCTTGCGTCAAAAGCGCGTCTAACAATCGTCCATTTGAAGATGATTTATCATTACTAGAAGTCGAATTTCGCATCTAAGTAGCTCGGCGAAATAAAGCCTTAAAACTCAAAAAGATATAGCGTAAGTTATATCTTTTTGAGTTTTAAGGCTTTATTACTTACAGTGCTTTGCGAGCAAACTAGTTACTTGCAGACACGGATACAGATTCAGTCGCAGCAGAAGTCTTACCATTCGCCAAAAATTTGCTTAGGGCATTGGCAATCAAACTGTCGATCGCGTACTTACCACCACCGTAAACAGCAAAGAAGGCAAAGGAAACAGCGTAAATCGAAGACAACTCAATGGAAGGAATTGAAAAGCCACCAATTAAGATGTGATGGTAGTTGGCAACTAACATCGTTGAACACAGACCTAAAGCCGCAGGACGAGTCAAAAATCCTAGAATCAACAACGGAGAGGCAACTGTCTCTGTGATCGCGGCGATGTAAGCAAAGAAAATAGGAAATGGCAATCCAATTGCTTCCACGTAAGCTTCAGCAAAGCCAGGAATATCGGCAAGTTTATCCAGCCCGTTGTGAATCATTACCGAGCCAAGAACAACTCTAAGTAAAAGAAGAGATGCTTGGGTCAATGAAACAGGCGCAGTGTCTGAACCTAATATTTGACGACCCACTGAGGCAACGGTGCGAATTGTGTTATTCATCTTAGTACGAATTTATAAATTAGGTGATTTATCAGCTTTGAACTTTCAGTAAGTTTTTTTAACAAAACTTAAAAGATTGCAGTAATTCATGACTTATATTTACCAATCTTAACATAAGTTTTTATAATGTAAACTAGAAGAAGCTAGAAAATCACCTAAATACTTCATTGTTGCCCCAAAAATAGGCTTTGTAGCTGTCGCCAATCTTATTACTCCCTTCCCAGTGAATAGTTAGCGACGTGTAGCTTCGCCGCGCATCGCTAACTATTCACTGGGAAGGAAGTAAAATTAACGTTTAGACCACTTAAACTTTTTAGATAAAGCTTATGTCCGCACTTCCTGCCATTGCTGTTCTTGCAATTCTGATTTTAGTTCACGAACTGGGGCATTTTCTGGCCGCCCGACTTCAAGGTATTCACGTAAATCGCTTTTCTATTGGGTTTGGACCAGTTTTATGGAAATATCAAGGTGAGCAAACTGAGTACGCACTGAGAGCAATACCACTGGGCGGATATGTCGGATTTCCCGACGATGACGAAGAAAGTAATATTCCCTCTGATGATCCCAATCTCATGAAAAATCGTCCAATCATTGATCGGGCGATTGTCATTAGTGCTGGTGTAATAGCCAACTTTATTTTTGCTTACTTCGTACTATTGCTTATGACAGTCAGTGTCGGTATTGGCACTGTCGATCAACCTGGTGTAAGAATTACCAAAATTATTGAGCCTAATGCTCCTGCCGCGATCGCAGGTTTACAAGCTGGCGATATTGTCATGTCTGCAAATGGTACTCAGTTTGATACTAGTCTGACGACCCTTGATCGCTTTCAAAGCCTAATTTCCAAAAATGCGAACCAAGTCGTTGATCTGCAAGTGATGCGTGAGCAGCAACTGCGCCAAGTCCAAATCTTGCCAGTTGGGGAAGAAGGTAAAGGCAAGATTGGTGTACGGCTTGACTTTACGGGTAAGCCCCATCGTCGCCCAGTGCATAACATCGCAGAGGCTCTAGATAGTGCTACTCAGAGTTTTGAACGCTTAGTGATAATGACAGTTCAAGGATTAAAGCAACTAGCTACCAATTTTCAAAATACTGCATCGCAGCTTTCAGGCCCTGTAGCGATCGTGGCAATGGGTTCTGAATTGGTTAAGTCCGATGCGGCTGCCCTATTTGATTTCACCGCAATCATCAGCATCAACCTCGCGATTGTCAACATCTTGCCTTTACCCGCCCTTGATGGCGGTCAGCTCGTGTTTTTAGCGATCGAGGCATTGCGAGGTGGCAAGCCTTTACCTGAAAAATTTCAAAATAGCGTTATGCAAGGCGGATTAGTATTGCTTCTCGGTTTGGGTGTAGTCATGATTTTTAAAGACTCATTCAACCTACTCCAGCAGAGCGGTTTAAGTCCTTTATAAGTAGACAGACATTAAAACCCCAAGAGGTGTAGCGCACGCGCTACACCTCTTGGGGTTTTGGGTTTAATCGCGCCTACTTACTCAATTGAATGTCAACATGAATACAAAACACAAAGTTTTTTGTCAAACTCAAGCATAATGGATAAAGAAATAATAAGTTTTTCGATCAACTCGATACATCACCCATGTCTCTCCCTATTCGTAATGTCGCCATCATCGCCCACGTCGATCACGGCAAAACCACTTTAGTTGACGCACTCCTCAGACAGTCAGGCGCTTTTCGCGAAGGTGAAGCCCTTGTCGAATGTGTGATGGACTCTAACGACCTAGAACGTGAGCGCGGTATTACCATCCTCTCAAAAAATACTGCGGTCAAATACAAAGATACTCTGATCAATATTGTTGATACCCCTGGACACGCCGACTTTGGTGGCGAAGTTGAGCGCGTGTTAGGCATGGTCGAAGGTTGCTTGCTAATCGTCGATGCCAACGAAGGTCCTATGCCTCAAACTCGCTTTGTATTGAAAAAAGCGTTAGAAAAAGGCCTGCGTCCAATGGTCGTGATCAACAAGATTGATCGCGAATTTGCCGATCCCCACGTTGCTGTTAGCAAAGTCCTCGATCTGTTCCTCGAACTCGGTGCAGATGATGACCAATGCGATTTTCCCTACTTATTTGCTTCAGGCATGAGTGGCTTTGCTAAAGACAAGCTAGAAGATCCAAATGTCGATATGAAGCCTCTATTTGAGGCAGTTTTGCACCATGTATCTCCACCTGTTGGTGATCCTGAAAAGCCTTTGCAGTTGCAAGTTACTACTCTTGACTATTCAGATTATCTCGGTCGGATCGTAATTGGCAAAATCCATAACGGTACGATTACTTCAGGACAACAAGCGGCGTTAATCTCTGAAAATGGCACGATTACCAAAGGTAAAATTACCAAACTTTTAGGCTTTGATGGTCTTAAGCGTGTTGAACTACAATCTTCTTCCGCGGGTAACATCGTTGCGGTCTCAGGCTTTGCAACTGCCAACATCGGCGAAACCATTACCTGCCCCAACGAGCCCTTGGCTTTGCCAATGATCAAGGTGGATGAACCGACCTTGCAGATGACTTTCTGCGTTAACGATTCTCCTTTTGTCGGTCAAGAAGGCAAGCTTGTTACCACTCGTCAAGTTCGCGATCGCCTAATGCGCGAACTCGAAACCAACGTCGCACTGCGTGTTGAAGAAAACCCTGAATTCCCCGATCGCTTTGCCGTAGCAGGTCGTGGCGAATTGCACTTGGGTATCTTGATCGAAACGATGCGCCGCGAAGGTTACGAATTCCAAGTTACGCAGCCTCAAGTTATTTACCGCGAACTTAACGGTAAACAGTGCGAACCATACGAATGTCTCGTCCTTGATGTGCCTGAAGAAGCAGTCGGCGGCTGTATCGAACGTCTCGGTCAACGTCGTGCTGAAATGGTCGATATGCAAATGTCGAGCAGTGGACGTTCTCAACTGGAGTTCGTAGTTCCTGCACGCGGATTGATCGGCTTCCGTGGTGACTTTATGCGTGCAACTCGTGGCGCTGGCGTCATGAACCATAGCTTCCTCGATTACCGTCCTTCGGCTGGCGAAATTAGCGCCCGTCGTAACGGTGTACTAATCTCCTTTGAAGAAGGTGTAGCCACTGAGTTCTCCTTGAAGAATGCTGAAGATCGCGGCGTGTTCTTTATTAAGCCAGGAACTAAGGTTTATAAGGGCATGATCATTGGCGAAAACAATCGTCCTCAAGATATGGACTTGAACGTATGTAAGAGCAAGCAGCTTACTAATATGCGTGCGGCTGGTGCTGATGACATCGTGCAGTTGCAAGCCCCAATTGAGATGAGTCTCGAACGCGCCTTGGAATATATCGGACCTGATGAAATTCTTGAAGTCACTCCAGAGTCTATCCGTTTACGCAAGTTGACTAAGAAATTCGCTAAGCGCTAAGGCTCTCGGTGAAACCATTGCTACTCTAATTGGTAGCAAATCTCTAACTACTATCGTTATGAGAGTTTCAGATAAAAAGAGGCGCAAAGCGCCTCTTTTTATTTATACGTTTATATTTGCTAAACTGTTTTATAAAGTTTTAAGACTATTTTCTACTCATAGACTCATGCATCAAGTTGTCCTCGAACTATCTGGAAGTCGCAAAGTACACGTGATTTCTGAACATCCATCCAAGGAGGAGGCTTTGGATAAGTACATTAAGCTTGTCGAAGCTAATAAAGGCACACCAGTTACGACTAACGGCAAATATACGATACGCAAAAAGCCAGAGTAATTAAAATAGTCAAAATTTAGTTATAGTCTGCTACATATCGGCAAATATATTTTCAATCCATGCACCTATCCGAATGCTATCGACTCCTTGGGGTTCCTCGTAATGCCACTCTAGATGATATTAAAGTGGCTTACCGCCGTTTGGCGCGGAAGTATCATCCTGACATAAACCAGAATGATCCCACAACGATAGATAAGTTTCGACTAGTGCAAGAAGCTTATAAAACTCTCAAAGACTCGGATAAAAGTGATTTGGGTAGAGAGCTATTTGTGAAGAATAAAGTCGCAGATACTGGGCGATCGCCTGCTCCTAGCCATAAACAACCTTCTCAGAAACAGTCACAGCCCCATATCAAAATTGAGGTGAAGCAAGTCAATCACCAAGTTGATCCGATCAACAGTGATCCAGAGCTAAAACTGAGACTAGATATGCTGCGAAGGGTTCAAGACTTGCTTAAGCAAAAAAAATATATCGTCGCGATCGCTGTTGTTGAAGGTATGAGCGAAAGATTTCCGACTTCACCTGAAGTAATGCATTGGAAAGCTGTAACTTACTATCGTTGGGGTAGTGAGTTGATTCTGGTTGGCAAGTTACGCGAAGCCGAAATCTATCTAAATAAAGCCTTGAATACAGACCCAAAAAATCGAGAACTCATTTTTGAAGTTAAGCGCGATTTGGAAAGAGTGCAGCAACTCAAAAACAAGCTCTCATAGCCATAGCACCATAATGCTTTGCGCTTTCTCAAAACCCCAGAAGCGTGGGGGGGGGGGCCCCCCCCCCCGGCGGGGGGTTTTGTTTTTTTTAAAAAAAAAAATAGAGACCCCCCCCAACAAAGTGGTGGGGTTTTTTTTTTGTGAAAAAAAAACACACCCCCCGCCGCGGGGGGCGGGCGGCCGCCCCACGCTTCTGGGGTTTTGAGAAAGCGCAAAG
>JBBQRB010000035.1:0-19432 GCA_038215315.1 Pseudanabaenales cyanobacterium | reverse complement strand
CCCCTCTACCCCCACCCCCAAACCCCCCAAACATGTACAAGCGGGGCCCCCCCCCCAAAAAAAAAATATTTTTGGGTTCAAAAAACAAAAGCACCCGCGGGGGCGCTCCCCCCCGCCTCTCTCTTTTCGGTTTTAGACTGGCTTTTCAAAAATTGATTTTTATAATTAGATTAACTATTGCCACAATTGCCACAAATGTATATGATTGTATTCGCTTAGAAAACAACTAGGTAATGGGTCGATGCCCGAGTGGTTAATGGGGGCGGACTGTAAATCCGCTGCGTAAGCTACGTTGGTTCAAATCCATCTCGGCCCATACATAAAAAAATGATCGTTTCACAATCTGAAACGATCATTTTTTTATGCAAAAATTTGCTTTAGTGCCGAGTCAATATCAGGATATTTAAACTTAAACTGATTTAGCTCCGCTTTTTTGGGTAATACTTTTTGACCATCAAGCAGAACCGATGCGCCTTCACCAAATATCAAGACCAAAGCGGCCGCAGGAACAGGCAGAAAGGCGGGACGATTAATTGCCTTAGCCAAGGCAACTGTAAACTGTGCATTAGTGACAGGCTGGGGTGCTGTGCCATTTAGAGCATCGGAGACTTGAGGATTGGCGATCGCATAAATAATTAAGTCAACTAGATCATCTTGATGAATCCACGAAAACCACTGCTTGCCACTGCCAATTTTGCCACCACCACCAACCTGAAAGATCGGCAACATTTTCGCGATCGCCCCACCCATGCCTAAGACAATTCCTGTTCGTAGCTTGACTAGGCGCACTCCCAAACCAGTGACAACATCAGCCTCGGCTTCCCATTCTTTGCAAATATTGGCAAGAAAATCATCGCCCGCATAGCTATATTCATCAAAGGACTTATCAAGACTAGTACCGTAATAGCCAATTGCCGAACCACTTATTAAAACTTGTGGCTTAGTTTCCGCTTGGGCGATCGCCTGAACTAATACTTTTGTGGTTAAAATACGGCTATCTCGAATTTGCTTTTTTCGGAATTCTGTCCACCGAACACCCGCAAGAGGTTCACCAGCGAGATTAATCACAGCATCGCATCCAGATATTGACTTACTCCATTCTCCTAACTCGCATGGGTCATAACCAATTACTTCAACGGGGGAAATCGTTTTAGAAAATTGACGATTTGCCTTGTCAGCGTTACGCGCTAAAACAGTGATGCGATCGCCTCGTTTTTGCAATTGCTCTACTAATTTTGTACCAACAAAGCCCGTAGCACCAGTTACAACAATTTTCATATTATATTTTATATTTTACTTAAATTACTCATAAGATTCAGTCATAGAATCATCGCTTTTGTACCAGTGCAGCAATTCTCAGTATAAGAATCGGTTTTCTGGGCCAAAGGCACTGAAAACCCCAAAATTGGTTTCATAATCAGAACTGCTTACACTAGACTAGTCAATTATTTTAATGCGAAAACCAGTTCGCCATCACCACCATGAATAGCTCTCAAATGCCCAAATTGCTAATCGTTGATGATGAAGTTGACAATCGTGAATTACTTCAGCGCATTTTTGGTCAGAAATATCAAATCTTACAAGCTAAAAATGGATTTGAGGCTCTAAGTATTCTCGAAAAAGAACCTGATATTGGGGTGATTATCTCTGATCAAAGAATGCCAATGATGACTGGCACAGAGCTATTAAGCCAAGTTGCCGAAACCTATCCCGACACTTTGAGAATTATCTTAACGGCTCACACCAATATTTCTGACTTAGTGGAAGCGATCAATCAATCGCAGGTGTTCAAGTTTATTACCAAGCCTTACGAAGTAGAGGATCTTAAACAAGTAGTAGATCAAGCATCGGAAATTCATCAGTTATTAAAGTCTAGAACTTCTAAGCTTCGTAACGAACTCGAAAGCGCCGAGGCAAAATATAAAATTATTTTTGAAAATGCGATTGAAGGTATCTTTCAGACAACTTTAGATGGACATTACATCATCGCCAATCCGATGTTAGCAAAGATCTATGGCTTTCCATCCGCAGTAGATTTAATTCAAGATGTGACCAATATCGCTAATCAGATCTATGTAAATCCATCTCGTCGTCAGGAATTTATCGACTTTCTTCATCATCATGATACGATTTCTAACTTTGAATCTCAGGCATATCGGCGCGATGGCACGAAAATCTGGATCTCTGAAAATGTGCGGGCGGTCCGTAACCAGCAAGGTAATTTAGTCGGCTTTGAAGGTACTGTTCAAGATATTTCTCAGCGCAAACGTGCGGAGGAAGAGTCTCAACTATTACAGTCTTTAACCCTAGATATTAGTGCTGCTAGTGATTTTCAGTCGGCTTTAGAAGTAGCTCTCAGCAAAATCTGCCAATTTACAGGCTGGGAATATGGTGAGGCTTGGATACCATCGGGAGACAACGCGATGTTGGTATGTAGCCCTGCATGGTACAGCAGTATTGAGGGTCTAGAAAGTTTTCGGAACGCCAGTGAAAGGATCTCTTTTTCGACAGGAATTGGCTTCCCAGGTAGGGTATGGGAACATCAGAAACCTGAGTGGATTTGGGATATAAACCTAGAGTTAGAGTCCAATTTTCTCCGCAAATATGAGGCTCTAGATAGTGGGCTGAAGTCAGGTTTAGCAATTCCTGTTAGCGATGACACGAGTGTTGTGGCGATCGTGCTGTTTTTTACACAATTACCAAATGATGGAGATCAGCATTTGGTCGGACTAATTAGCGCGATCGCAATGCAATTGGGGTCTTTGATGCGGCGCAAACATGATGAAGAAGCTTTGCGTACCATGAACGAGGAATTAGCCCTTGCCCGCGATCGCGCCCTTGAAGCCAGCCGCACAAAAAGTACTTTTGTGGCAAATATGAGCCATGAACTACGCACGCCCCTCAATGCGATCATTGGCTACAGTGAAATGCTGCAAGAAGATGCGGCTTTATTAGGCATGGAGGATTTTGGGGAAGATCTTCAGAAGATTTATCGATCTGGTCATCACCTGCTGGATTTAATTAATGACATTCTCGATATGACCAAAATCGAAGCTGGTAAATTAGAGATTTACTACGATGATTTTGAAGTATTGGACATCGTTCGAGAAGTCTGTAGTACGATTCAGCCACTATTACTGAAGAACAGTAATCATCTTAATCTCAGTTATGATGATCAACCACTTGGTAGTATTCGTGCTGATATGACCCGTCTGCGCCAAGTGCTATTGAATATTTTAAGTAATGCCTGCAAATTCACAAAGTCTGGAAAAATCAACATTCAAGTCAGCCGTAGTTACTCTTCACAGGGAGAGGTGCTGATATTTTTGATTAGTGATACAGGCATAGGGATCAGTCCTGAAAATCTCCAAAGTCTATTCCAGCCCTTTACACAAGCAGATAGTTCGACAACGCGACAATATGGAGGAACAGGACTAGGATTGGCGATTAGTCATCGCTTGTGTCAGATGATGGGTGGAGATATTGTGGTTACTAGTGAGTTGGGAACGGGTTCAACATTTAGAATTTGTTTGCCAGCCAATTGTGAATTGGCAAGCAAAAATACCCAATTAGCAATTCCCAAAAATCTAGCTGATCAAAATCATCAAATCCCTCACCTTCTTTCCGACAAGCAAAAGGATAATCCTTCAGTTTTAATTATTGACGATGATCCAATCGTACATGAATTGCTCAAAGGTTATTTGTCTCCACTGGGGGTATATACCTATTCAGCTTTTAATGGTCATGAAGGAACCGAATTAGCCCATCAAGTTTTGCCTAAGGCAATTATTTTGGATGTGCAAATGCCATCTATATCTGGGTGGGAAGTACTTAAAGCTCTAAAGTCACAGCCGTTAACTTCAGGAATTCCGATCATCTTGTTAACTATTGATGATCAAAATATCGAACATTACGAAATTGGTGCTAACGATTATTTATTTAAACCAATTGATCGCGATCGCTTAATTAGTACGATTGATAAATATCGCTCAGTATCTAAGGCAACCTTATCGAAAGAAGCCTTTTCAGTTTTAGTAATTGAAGATGACTGGAATGTTAGATCAATGCTGCGGCGAATGTTGGAGAAAGAAAATTGCGTTGTTTCAGAAGCTTCCGATGGATACGAGGGGCTCAAGGTAATTAGTGAAAATCTACCACAACTAATTCTGCTGGATTTAACCATGCCTAATGTTGATGGTTTTGAATTTATCCATCTATTACGATTAACTCAAGGGATTACTTCTATCCCAATTATTATCATTACGGCTAAAGATTTAACCGAAGCTGATTCCGTAAGATTGAGTGGTTCAGTGCAAAAGATTTTACAAAAAAGTAATTTTAGTTATTCGCAACTATTTGAAGAAATCGGTCAACGACTGCAAACTTTAGGGATTTTATAGCTTTGTGCGCCGCAACTCTCCAAGAAAGCACGGCGAAGCCGCGCTTTCAATAATTTGTCTGCGGTTTAATTCAGCGCAAAGCGCTGTAACTGTCATCCCAAATATCTGTAAAATGTTTGCATAAACTGCTGCTACGAAACGCCGCTCATCTCTCCGCGCCCCAGACTATAGCTATTTAAATGCCAAACACCAACACTAGTAATCAATCGAACATTAGTACAGATTCTCATGCTGAGTCAACGCTTAAGTCCAGTGACCAGATCATCATTCATCCTCGCGCAATAGTTCATCCTTGCGCCAAAATAGGCTCAGGTACGGTTGTCGGAGCCGATGCAATTGTTGATGAATTTGTAGAAATTGGCGATCGCTGCGAGATTCGGGCTAGGGCGATCGTCACAGGGCATACCAAGATCGGTAACGACAACCAAGTCGGCTACGGTGCAATTGTCGGCTCGGAACCACAGGATACTTCTTACAAAGGCGCGATTAGCTTTGTCGAAATCGGCGATCGCAATATATTTCGAGAATATGTGACCATCAATCGCGGTACTGGGGAAGGCTCAAAGACAAAAATTGGCAACGACAATTTACTGCTCACAGGCGCTCATATTGCCCATAACTGCAACATCGGCAATCGCATCACTGTGGTCAATAATGTTTTACTAGCAGGCTATGTAGAAATTCAAGACCATGCGTTTTTGGGTGGTGATGTAGTAGTGCATCAATTTACAAGAGTTGGCGCATACGCGATGGTGCGCGGACAGACTCGCCTCGGCATGGACGTACCACCTTACTGCATGGCAGTAGATACAAATATGGTGTCAGGGCTAAATAGTCTTGGACTACGCCGCAACGGGTTTAGTCACGAACGCCGCCGTGCTATTCTCGAGGCCTACAAAATCATTTATAAATCACATCGAAATCGCTCCCAAGCGATCGCCTTTTTAGAGTCAACTTCTGAGTATGCCGATAATCCTGACATCAAGCTGTTTTGCGATTTTATCAAAGCAAGCCGCCGTGGTGTTTGCAAAGTTTATGAAAAAGAAGCAGGAAGGGCTGAAGAAGAACGCGACTAAATAAATGGCAGCTATATTGAGAATTGCTACTAATTTTGCAAAACTTATTGACAATAATAATCAATAAGTTTAAGGTATAAACACGAATGAAGTTCTGATTCGGAAGTTCGACTCAGCCCCGTTTCATTGTTCATAGTTCAAATGCGTTGACTAGGATAGTTAGCCAAAGATGGTTTTACAAAGATTGCTAAACCATATTTATGTATGGCTTGCTTTAGCTAGCTATCCTTTCTTTCTTTAGCCAAAATACAGATCAGCAAATTCTATAAATCTATAAAGAAGTTATTAAAAATTACTTTCAATAAATCTATGACCTTTAGACAATCCCCGTCTCCTCAAGTTGTGGCTATTTGCACTAGTCAATCTCTACGCCGATTTGATTTGCCGTTACTGCGATCGCTATCTCGGCAATATGCGATCGCCCAGTGGGAATATTGTCAGAACGTCGATCAGCCAGTGGATCTCAACCTCGCGATCGCAGGGTTACATGAGTTTATCCAAACTTGCCAAGACAAAGTGCATCTGGTGGGTCATGGTATCGCAGGACTAGTCGGCTGGCTCTACGCTAAGCAATATCCTGAGAGAGTGCGATCGCTGACAATGCTGTCTACGGGAGTTGACTTAGCAAGCAGTTGGCATAGCCACTACTACGAACAGCGTCAGTTAATTAGCTGTAGCCGAGAAGTAATGTTAATGAGGACGGCTTTTTATTTGTTTGGGTATCGGGACAAAGAGATGCTGTATTGGTTAGCCGAATTGCTCAAGCAAGATCTCGATAATTCCTTAGTGCCACATTCCCTATTTGCACCTACTCACATTGCGCCAACAACACTTGCCGTGCCAATGCTAGTCTGTGGCGCGATGGATGATTATGTAGCTGGCGGCGTGAACTCCTATCAAAAATGGAAACTCCATCTCAAAGATATCGACCGTCTATGGTTGAGCAACAGTGGCAAGCATTTTTTTCACTATTCACAGTCGCAAACAGTTAGCATCCAGATTCGCTCTTTTTGGAATTCCCTAACTTTATTAAAAGCAACCAGTTTTAGCAATGTGCAAATAAAAGTCTAAGTAGATACTCCCTTCCCAGTGAAAGATTAGCGTTGCGGCGCTTCGCGCCGCAACGCTAATTCTTGGGTTTTAATGCCTATTTTTATACTGGGAAAGGAGTAGGCATAATAAAAACCAAACCCCAAAAAGCTATAGCGCACGCTGCGCGTGCGCCACAGCTTTTTTGGGTTTAAGGTTTTTATTATGCCTACCTGCTTGTAGATGTCGCTACTTGTATCAGGACAAATCAAAACCCAAGAGAGAGAGATGGCGGCGCAGCGCGCCGCATTTCTCTCTCTTAGGTTTTATGTCCATACCAAACAAATGTAGCTTTAGTTCGATAATTTAGGTACGATAAGTTTGGGGGAGCAAAGATATAACAGGATAAGCAATTTGCACGCATAATTTTGGAGGTTTTTATGAGGCAGGCTGGATTTCTGGTACAGAGCAGACAATTGCCGCGACAGGATCGTACTTCAGCGATCGCTGATCTAGAGAAAAGTTTGCAGAGTAGCGCAACTTCTGAAAATTCGAGAAGCACGTTCCAAATTCTCTTGGATTTAGCAGTGGAACTGATGGCAACTAGGCAGCAAGATGCGATCCATAGAGCTAAGTCTCTGATCCATCAAGCTAAAGAGCTGTTAGAACAAGACTTCACATCAAGTCCCGCTCAAGATTCCCTATTTCAACAGGAAAATCTGGCTTATTTGCTTTATGTACAGGCAATTTTGTCAATATCTACAAGTGAGATGAATACGGCTTTAGATCAACTACAGGGTGCTTACAATATTTATAGCGATCTTAATCATGCTGAAGGGCGATCCTTGATCGATGACACCCTTGGTCAATATCACCTCCAACTCTACAATTCACAATTAGCTTTATCTCACTTAGAGCGATCGCTATCTTTGCGCCTTGATGGAGAAGATAGGGCAATCGCTCTAAGTTATATACATTTGGGGTGTTTGTACTTAGTTACGACCGAGCTAGCTCAGTCCGCCAGTTTGTTTAATAGTGCCTTAGAAATTGCGATCGCCAATGCTGACGAATATTTGAGACGACAAGCTCTCAAGGGACTGATCAAAATAGCCATCGCTCAACGTGAGTGGGCATCGGCGTTCGCCATGCTCAAAGATGTCATCGGTTTGTTAAAAGAGCCGACTGATACGATCGAAATTGGTTATTTATACTGCGATCTAGCCGAATCCTTACTAGGTAGTGATCAAGTAGAAGAAAGCCTAATCTGCGTTAGGATTCAAGTCCTGCCTAGATTTCGCGACTTTCAATATTCCCAAGGAATTGCGATCGCCAAACATTTGAGGGGACGCATTTATGTGCAGCGTTTATTAGTGGGGCTAGACGCTTTAGATGAAGATGCGATAGAAACAGCAGAAGATTCCTTAATCGATGCTTCTATAACATTTGAGCAATTTGGCATGATGTTTGAATATGCCAAATCTCTCTATGACTTAGCTTCGCTCTATCAGTTATGCAGTAATTCTCAACTTCAATATCAGTATCAGGGCAAGTCTTTGCGATCGCTAGAGCTTGCCCTCAGCGTCTTAGATAAGATTGGCTTGAGTAATAGTGAGTTGGCTTCTAAAGTTGATGCATTACTCGATCAAGTAATGCGAAAGGGTTAGACCATAGCAAATACAGCGCTTCGCGCTGTATTTGCTATGGCAATAGCGGGGCACTCTTTTGCGTATCTATTTAAAAGAACCAAAAAGCTATGGCGCACGCTGCGCGTGCGCCATAGCTTTTTGGTTCTTTGCGTATTTGCTTAGTAGATAGGTAGAGTAAAGCGAAAACAACTGCCTTTCTTGCCGATCGCATCATCGACCCAAATATGACCATAATGCGCCGTAATAATGCGGCGGCATAGCGATAAACCAATACCATAGCCGTCGGCTTCATCATCGCGTTCGAGGCGATAGCGTTCCTCAAAAACGCGATCGCGCATTTCTGAGGGAATCCCAGGGCCATTGTCGGCAATACTAACCTCAATTTTTTGAGCTGTGCGATGCATGACAGTCAACTCAATTTTGCCGCCTTCGGGGGTATATTTTGTGGCATTTCCCAAAAGGTTGATCAGGACTTGACGAATTTTTTCCTGATCAACATATACGTGGGGCAGATCTGTAGGGATATCTTTGACTAACTTTTGGTACTTGTTCTCCAAACATTTACTTAAATAAAAGTCACTAATTACACTGTGGCAAAGTTGATCAAATTGAATTTTTTGGCGCTGAGTACGGAATTTAGCATTGGCTCCTCGCCCCGCTTCAAGAATATTGGTGATCATACTGTCCGCGTCTTTTGCCTTGGTGCGGGCGTGTTTGAGCAATCGCGATACCATTTGTGGATCAATTTTATCGGCATTTTTTTCAATGGTATCGACCGCTAGCAAAATTGCCGTGAGAGGATTGCGTAAATCATGGGCAAGCATTCCTAACACCCGATCTTTAAAGCGAATCTGCTCTTCGATTTCCGCCTTTTCCTGCGCTAACCGAAACGCCTCATCAGCAAGATGGGCAATCGCATTCATATACTCAATATTTTGAGCAAGTTCGGGCGGATGATTATGGGTTTGATCGCTTACCTGTTGTTTCCAAGTCCCCCAGCAGCTTGCTAGCAGGGTGAGAATGTTTTTCCCTGCGATGGTCTGACGGGGTAGGGGCGACAGCTTCAGCAATGCTGGCGACATGACCACCTTAAAGAGTTCGGCTAATTGGGGTTGGCTAGCGACATTTATTATTTGCAGTTCCGAGTGGCAGTCTTTTTCGCGCAGCAAAAATTCTTCTACTTCCTTGACGAGATCCTTAGCTTTGGGGCGATCGTCAATAAATAGTAAAAGTTGTAAGGTTGATTCAGGTAATGTTGGAACAGTCCTCATTGGTTTGCGGACTCGCAACGACTTTGACTAGACAAATTTTAAGATATTCTTAATAATTATATTATTATTCCCATGAGTTTACCTCAACAACGTTGGCATATTTTTGACGCTCAACCCGATCTAGCCCAAGAGATCGCGGACTCAACAGGGCTTTCACCCATAATCGCTCAGGTTTTGCTAAATCGCGGTATAAATACATCCCAAGCTACCAACATATTTCTTGACCCAGAGTTAGAGGAGCTTCCCTCGGCAATTCAGGCTTTTCCTGATTTGACCAAAAGTGTCGAGCGCATTGAGACGGCAATTAAAAATGGCGATCGCATCACGATTTGTGGCGACTATGATGTCGATGGTATGACTAGCACCGCTTTACTAATTCGTACGCTGAAAGTATTGGGGGCAGTGGTCGAATACGAGATTCCTAGCCGCATGACTGAAGGCTATGGGATTAACACGCGGATTGTCCGAGATTGTCATGAACGCGATGTAAAATTAATCATTACTGTTGATAATGGCATCACCGCGTATGAGGCGATCGCCCTTGCTGAGTCCTTAAATATTTCTGTAATTATTACCGATCACCACGAAGTTCCCGAAGACATTACGAAAATTCCACCTGCAACGGCGATCCTTAATCCTAAATATCAAGTCGATCCTAATTCGCCCTACTTCACGATCGCAGGTGTCGGCGTTGCCTATGTTTTGGCATTGGAATTAAGCGATCGCTTCGGTAAACGCGCTGAATTAGAGCAACCGATTTTAGAACTATTTACCCTCGGCACGATCGCCGATCTTGCTTCGCTAACAGGCATTAACCGCCGCTTGGTTAAAAAAGGGTTACGCTTACTTTCTCAATCCAAAGTCATTGGCATTATTGCGCTGATTAATGAATCAGGCATTAGTAAAGATAAACAAGTAGGGATGAAACCTGAAGCGATCGGGTTTGGGCTGGGGCCCCGCATTAATGCGATCGGTCGAATTGGTAATCCGCAAACAATCATCGACCTGTTGACCTGTGATGAGATGGGAGAGGCGATCGCACTGGCGCAAGAATGCGAATCTACTAATAAAAAACGCCAAGAACTTTGTAAAAATATCGAACAAGAGGCGATCGCCTATATGACTAAAAGAAAGTCAGAGGGTTTTGATATTAAAAAGGAGCGGGTTTTAGTGATTGTGGATCGTGAAGTGCAATCAGCCCTCACCCCCAGTCCCTCTCCCGCAGGAGAGGGGAGCAAGACTTCTGGTAAACGTAAAAAAGCATCAACAGAAACTTTGGCGACTAATGACAATAAAGATGCAAATCTTGCTCCCCTCTCCCCTAATGGGAGGGCTGGGGGTGAGGGCTGGCATCATGGCGTAATCGGTATTGTTGCCTCGCGATTAGTCGAACGTTACGGCGCACCAGTTTTTATTGGAAGTTATGAAGATTCTGAAGAAGAGGGAAATCATCAAGGTGCAACTGTACGCTTCTCAGTGCGGGGAATTCCTGAGTTTCATGTTTTTCATTCCCTTGAATATGAATCTGTTAAAAATATTCGTAACAAAGGCGGTGGACATAAGGCGGCGGGAGGCTTCACACTTCCTGCGGAGAATATAGAAAAACTGCGGCAAGGACTGCGGGAATTTGCCGATCGCGAACAGATTCTATCTAGTCACATCATGCCCTTAATTAATATCGATGTTTGTGCTGATCTTAGTGATATCTCGATGACTATGCTGCAAGCTTGCGATCGCCTCCAGCCTTGCGGACTTGGCAATCCCGATCCTGTGTTTTATAGCAAAAATGTGCGGGTACTTTCCCAACAAACTCGCGGCAAAGATAAAATCAAACATCTTTCTTTAGAACTTGATACTGGTAATGGCAAGATTAAGGCGATCGCATGGCGTTGGGGAGAGTATTGTCCTGTACCTAATCATGTGGATATTGCTTACAAGTTACGCGCAAATCAATGGCAAGATACAACTTCAGTAGAATTAGAAGTAGTTGGTATTCGCGAGGCAACAGGTATAGCAATGGAAAGTTCTCAAAATTCGCCTAAATATTTGCAATTGCAATATAAATCTGCGCCTGTGATTACCAAGTTTCCTCAATGGCAAAAACTAGGCGAAGCGCCACGCCCTTTACCGCGTCCATTATTGCTATACGGTTGCGATCGCCCCGCCGATAAGTTTAAGGGTGATGTCGATTGCGATCGCCCAAATCGTAATCGGATCGAGGGTAATCAAGATTATGCAGCGATCGTGTTCTGGACATTGCCACCCTCTTTTACGCATCTGCAATGGTTAATGGCAACAGCCAAGCCCGACCATATCTATCTTGGCGACCATATTCCCCCAGTTATATCAATTGAGAATTTGCGAGAACAAATCCAATCTCTCGACTTAGAAAATCATCCGCTAAATCTATTAGATATCGCCCAGCAATGGTGGATCTCGCCCAGTGCGATCGTCTCTGCCTTAAGAGAACTAGGCTATACCTGTAATTTCCCAAATACATTAACGCTTGAATCAGAATTATTGAAAATGCAAAAGTGGTACAGCATAGATATCAATAAACTTACAAATATTCTCGAATGTTCTTAAATAAAACCCAAAAGAGAGTGGCGGCGAGAAGCGCCGCCACTCTCTTTTGGGTTTTGATCACAAGAAACGGCAAGGGTGGCTGCTTCGCAGCCACCCTTGCCGTTTCTTGTGGTCTTATTATGGTGATGTTGATAGCGCTGCTACTGACTTGGCAGTCGGAGCCTTAGCTTGAAGAAACTTGGTTTCTTGGACAGCTTGGTTAGATATCGCGAAAAGGGGATTAGAAGCTACACCTGCGATCAAAGTGAAGACTAGAGTAAAGACGATCGCCGCTTGCAGAGGCTTCATCCCAGTTTGAGTCCATGTAATTTCAGGATAATTTTTGACCGACTCAGACATTTCTTGAGCTTCTTTGACAACCATCATCTTGACAACACGGATGTAGTAATAAAGAGATACCACACTCATCACTAGAGCTAACAAAACTAAGCCATAGGCGTGAGCTTGCCAGCCCGCCCAGAAAATATAGAGTTTGCCAAAAAAGCCAGCCAGCGGCGGAATACCACCTAAGGACAAAAGGCAAACACTCAAGGCAAGTGTCAGCAACGGATCTTTTTGGTATAGTCCGCTATATTCGCTAATTTGGTCAGTACCAGTCCGCGAAGAAAATAAGATCACACAGGCAAATGCGCCCATGTTCATGAATAGATAAAGAATCAAATAGAAAATCATGCTGGCATAACCCGCTTCGGAGTCAAGCACCATTCCTAGCATTACAAATCCAGCCTGACCAATTGAAGAGTAAGCCAACATCCGTTTAATGCTAGTCTGCGCGATCGCTACCACATTGCCCAAGACAATACTCAGAACTGTGAGGACTACAAAAACATAGTGCCACTGCTGTGATGCGATCGGGAAAGCCGTAATTAAAAATCTCAGCGCTAGTCCAAAACCAGCCACCTTAGAGCCGATTGATAAAAAAGCAACTACTGGTGTCGGAGAACCTTCATAGACATCGGGAGTCCATTGGTGAAAGGGGACAGCCGAGAGCTTAAACGAAATACCCGCAATCACAAATACCATCGAAATAATCAGGGCTGTATTGCTGACTGTAATCTGAGAGGCGATCGCTGACAGTGAAGTTTCACCGCCCGATAGTCCATACAGCAAAGACATTCCATATAAGAAAATAGCTGAGCTAGCCGCACCAACTAGTAAATATTTGAGAGCAGCTTCATTGGATCTAGGATCGCGCTTAGTATAGCCAGACAACAAGTATGACGAAATACTCAAGGTTTCGAGCGACACAAACACCATCACCATGTCATCAGCGCCAGTAAGGAACATCGCCCCCAAGGTGGCACTAAGTAAAATCACCAGATATTCACCAACGACTACGCCTGACTGCTCCAAATAACGTACTGAAACGAGGATCGTTAGGAGAGCCGAAAGGGCAATAATGCCACGAAAAATGATGCTGAGTTTGTCGCTATTAAAACTACCTAAAAAAGCGATCGGGTTTTCTAGTCCTCCTGTCCATTGCCATACCAGCGCCGCAGTAGACGCAGCTAGTCCTGCGATCGCGATGTAGGGTAAGACATTAGCAGATTTACGTCCCGAAGCAATCAGATCGACTATCAACACGAGTACCAATGTCCCTATGACAATTAGTTCAGGCAAAATTGCGCCACTATTGAGTAGAGCATTGAGACTTGCTATATCCATACTTAATTCACGTGTTATTGCTAAGGCAATTGTATAGCAAAATTAGATTAACTCCGATTTTCAGTGATGAGTTTAGAGATAGACGGGCAAATGATTTACCCCTATATGATGGTGGCTTTTTACTTTCTACTTTTCAACCACGCTTCCAAATCCGCCACTTTCTCAAAGTCCAAAACCGCCTCAGCCAAATCCTCCAACTGCTCAGCCGACAACTTCTCCAACCGCTTTAATACCTTCAGCGTTACCTTACCAAATTTCCGCGTTAATAATCGAGCCACAACCTTCCTTAGTCCCAAAACTTGACCGCGTTGTGTCCCAATCTTTTCGCCCTCAAGTTTACCCTCAAGCTTACCCTCAAGTTTGCCACGCTGCTCTCCGCGTTGCTCACCCTCTTGGAGAGCCTCCTGATATACCCTTGTTTGCTTTAGATCGCTTAACGTAAACATCGCCTCAACCTCCTCTCGACTCATCTGGGGAAACTTATACACCAAGACCGTCTCAATAAATTCTATCATCCTCTCGCGATCGCTATGCCCCACCTGACGAACCAACTGCTGGGCTAAAGCTATTGCTTCCCTATTTGGAGCAACTATCAGCCTCACAATCCCTAAATTCAGCGACTGATCCTGTGGCAACTCATCAAGATATATCCGCACAATATGCCCACTTGCGAATAGTGTTCTAAATTGCTTTGGTATTTCTGGCTCGATACTACGTTTTGCGAAAATGGCAACTGCCTGCCAATTATGATCTGGCTTGTACTGACTTAAATACAGAAATATTTCACCAACAAATTCCCAATAAAACTCAGCACGTTTCTGAAACTGCACCTCCACAAACCAAATATTCTTATCCACTGAATCAGGAATAAAAATGCCATCAAATCGGAAGGCTTTTTCTTTGATTTCCACAGAAGTAAAACGATAGCCTTCTGCTGTTTCGGGTGGTAGCCCTACTAGCTCAAATAGCAAGCTATCAAAGGTTTGAAATAGCTGAAAAAAGATAGTATCAGTACGCATCAGCTCATATTAGCGGATTTCAATTGTTTGCTGCCCAAAAACCATAATAACGAGATCGCCATTAATCCATCTATAGATAAGTAGCTCAACGAAGAGAAACCCAAAAACCAAAAAGCTGTGGCGCACGCGCAGCGTGCGCCATAGCTTTTTGGTTTCTAAGGTTTCTTTTGCCTACTCCCTCCCCAGCGAAAGACCCTAATTGTTGGTATATACTGCCAATATGTTGCCAGAATTACCCAAGGATTCTTTACAGTTATCAAGCAAAATCAGAGTACATAAGGCTTTGATTGAACAGTTTGATCTGCTACTTCGCGCCAGATATCCACTTATCTACGTTGTTACGGCTGAAGAAGAACCTGTTGAGGAAATTTTGGTGGAATTAGCCTTGCAGTCCCATCCTGTGCGGAGAATTTTATTTTGGGATATTGCGCGCGGGTGGAGTGACAACCAATCGGATAAAGGCTCAGTGGCGGCAGCCTTGTCTAGAATTGCTCAAAGAGATAAGGTAACGGTAGAAGGCAACAGCGTTATCTATGTGCTGCGAGATCTACATCCAATCTTCAAGTATCCGCACCATGAACACAATATTGCCATTATTCGCGAGTTAAAAAACCTAGCGAGAGACCTGAAGCGCGATCGCCGCACGATTGTATTGACCAGCCACATTCTAGAAATTCCGCCAGAACTCACCGAAGAAATCACCGCCATTGATTTTCCATTACCCGCGATCGCCGAGATTAGTTACTTAATCAAGCAAAAGATTTCGCCTCAAAAACTCAATCTCTCTGAACTCGCTTGGGAGCAGTTAGTAAAGGCTTGTCAAGGACTAAGTCGCACTCGCATTCAGAGAGTACTAGCCAAGGCGATCGCCGAGAAAGAACAGGTTAACGATGCAGATATCGATGCTGTCCTTGCCGAAAAGCAGCAAGCGATTCGACAGACAGGAATCTTAGAATTTTTTACAGTTAATGAGTCCCTCAAGAATGTCGGCGGGCTAGATAACCTCAAGCAATGGGTAAGGATTCGCTGTGATGCCTTTACAGAAGAAGCCAAAAGATACGGTATTCCCACACCAAAGGGAGTACTGCTCGTCGGTATTCAAGGCACGGGTAAATCTCTCTCAGCGAAAACGATCGCTAATGAATGGCGGCTTCCACTATTGCGCTTGGATATTGGGCGGTTATTTGGTAGTTATGTGGGAGAGAGCGAAAGTCGGATGCGGCAGATGATCCAACTCGCAGAGGCTACGGCTCCCTGTGTACTCTGGATTGACGAGATCGACAAAGCCTTGGGAAATATGAGTGGCGCTGGCGATGGAGACTCTGGGGCAAGTCGGCGTGTATTAGGAACATTGATTACATGGATGCAGGAAAAGAAGAGTCCCGTCTTTATCGTCGCGACTGCTAACAATGTCAGGATTTTGCCCGCAGAATTAATGCGAAAGGGAAGATTCGATGAGATTTTCTTTTTGAATTTACCCACAGAGTCGGAGCGACAAGAAATCTTTAAAGTCCATTTACAAAAACTTCGTCCTAGTCGATTAAGAGATTTTGATCTTGTCCTCCTATCCAGACATACCAATAATTTTAGTGGAGCCGAGATTGAGCAGGTAATTGTTGACGGTATCCACAGAGCCTTTGGGCGGGGGAGTGCAGGCAACCGTCAAGACTTTACGACAGAAGATATCATCAGTGCGATCGAGGAAACTGTCCCCCTAGCCGCGATCGCCTCTCAACAAATTGAATCTCTCAAGCAATGGGCGGCTGAGTCGGGCGCACGGACTGCCTCTAATGATGAAAAATTACTGCAAGAATTGCCTAAATTTTCAATTAAACTAGAGTGAGAATAAGCTTATTTAAGTGTCAAAACCCAAAAGAGAGTTGCGTCGCCACTCTCAACTATCTAAATTAGATTTAGCACCATGTCTCATTTCACCACAATTGCCATTGAAATCAAAAATGGAGGCTTACTAAAACAAGCTTTAGAATCTCTTGGCTATCCAGTTACAGAAAATGCTGTAGTACGCGGCTACTTGGGTAACACAGACATGGCTGAGTATGTAATCCCCATGCCTAACAGCTATGATATTGGCTTTCGGAAGATCGGCGATCGCTATGAGTTAGTTGCTGATATGTGGGGCGTAGCTATGAATATAGAAGATTTTCTTGGAGAAGTTATCCAGCAGTATGCGACTAGGGCTGTTTTGCAAAGTGCTAGTGAACAGGGATTTACGATTGAACAACAGGAAATATTAGAAGACGGCAATATTAGAATTGTGGTCGGACGATGGGCTTAGCAAAAAATCTACTCAGAGTTGCGGAATAAACTTAAAACTGGAATGCAAGCTCCAACACAAGATGCGATCGCCCCAATGCCCGAAAAAATATGTGGAGCCTGAGTATATTTGACAATTTCATCAGTCGCAAGAGGTAGGGTTAGGAGCAGCATACACGACACACCTAAGCGAACTGCTAATTGATGAATCATGATTAATACCTGAAATCTACTGAAACACAGATAATTCACACTATGCTCACTTAAGTGGATCGTCATCTACATATAGAGTGATATCTGGAGTCTTCCAGCTCAAAATGCTTTACATTTTGGGCTGGATCTAGCTGAAATTATGCTCTTATAGCTGTCGCCAGTCTCTCACTGTCAGGGGAGTAAGATAAAACCCAAAAGATAGTGGCGGCGCTCCTTGCCGCTACTATCTTTTGGGTTTTGATTTAGCTTTACAAGGGCAACTAAGAGATTTGGCGCATCACTTATAAGTTGTTGATAGTTGCCAAATTTTGAAACATGGGCTTAGCAAAGTAATAGCCCTGAAATAGCTCAATCCCTAGAGATTGTAAGACACTCAACTCCTCATAGGTCTCTACACCTTCAGCAATCACCGTAATATTTAACTCATTACACACTTGCGTGATCCCACGCACGATCGCCTTACGTTTTCTGTTTTGATCAATATCTCTAATTAGCCCCATATCTAGCTTGACGAGATCAGTCTGAATATCGGCTAATAGATTTAGCCCAGCGTAGCCTGCGCCAAAGTCATCAATCGCCGTGAGAAAACCCTTTTGACGATAGTATTGAATAATCTGTCGAAGGTGGGCTTGATCAGTTATTTTTTCGCCTTCGGTGATTTCAAAAATGATCCGATCAATCGGAAAGCCATAGGCTTCTGCCGCCTCAATGGTAGTGCGGATACATAGCTCAGGGTTATAGACAGCATTAGGCAAGAAGTTAATACTAATGTAAGAACTGATATTCAGCTTGGCTCCTAGCTGCACCGCCTTAACCCGACAGGCTTGGTCAAACCGATACCGATTTTCGTCATTAATCCTACCCAATATTTCACTGGCTGGTTCTTGGCACATTCCTCTCACCAGAGCTTCTTGAGCAAATACCTCTTTAGTGGTTGTATTTATAATCGGTTGAAATGCCATTGTGAATTCAAAGTCTAATCCCGCCCCCTTAGCACATTCTGCACAGCCGATCTTCTGAGGCTCTTGATGTCTATTCATGGTGAGCCAACCCAATATTTCCAAAGTTTACTATTCATTTCAACTACAAACTTATGAATTATCATCTGACTATGATATTTGATATTGAGATTCTTTGAGTAGCACAACAATAAAAATCAACAACAGGGTAAGTACAGCGCTTTGCGCTGTTATAAGTAGGCAAGCATAATTAAACCCAAAACCCAAAAAGCTGTAGCGCACGCTGCGCGTGCGCTACAGCTTTTTGGGTTTTAAGGTTTCTTTTGCCCACATACTTAAAGCCTATTGAGGCTTTAAAGGGTACAGAGAAATTTTTGAAAGTGCCGCTTCGCGGCACTTTCAAAAATTTCTCTGGATTCTATAGCAGCGCAAAGCGCTGTAAAGCCCAGAGAAATTTTAAATAGGCTGTATCTAGCGCTGTAATTTTTCAAATTAGGAACTAGAATTTAGTCACAAAGTCTAAAACATAAATCTGTATTTCCAGCTCTTTATTTCCAGCTAATGACTCTTTTCACTATTTCTATAAAGCCAGTTTGTATGAAATCAGCTTTCCTGCCTTTTAGTTGTCTACTTTTGTTAAGCTCCACATCAGCGATCGCCCTAGAGTTAATTTCTCACTCTGCGATCGCGCAGACAAAGCAAATTATCCCGATCTCAGAAAGGCGAAAAATTGTTCAAGGAAATAGAATTTTCAGTTTCGAGGATGAGTTACTAAGATTAACTAATCTAGAGAGGAAAAAACTAGGACTAGCACCGCTTAAACTGTCTACTCAACTAAATAAAGCAGCTCAGTCCCACGCTATAGATATGGCGAATAAAAATTATTTTAGTCATACAGGGCTAAATGGCTCAAACATTGGCGATCGCACCAAATCCACAGGGTACCGATATGCTGTGGTGGGGGAAAATCTAGCCGCAGGACGAGCAACTCCTGAGGGAACGATGCGCCAATGGATGAACAGCGCAGGACATCGCGCTAATATCCTTAATAATAAATTTACTGAAATTGGTTTTGGGTATGCCAATGCTCAAAACTCCAGCTATCGACATTATTGGGTGCAAGTTTTAGGCAGACCGCAACGCTAAACTACAGCGCTTTGCGCTCAAATCCAATAATTTATTGCTATCGCCAAATGTACAATCCCAGAAGAGAGTTTGGGGGGGGGGGGGGGGGGGCGGGCGGGGGGGGGGTGTTTGGGAGTGAGGTGGATGTAGATAGGGATTTTTTATTTAT
>JBBQRB010000034.1:0-19618 GCA_038215315.1 Pseudanabaenales cyanobacterium | reverse complement strand
ACTCTTGCTAAGTTACGCTACGATTTCAATGTTGCTGATGCTCGTGTATCCATTGGTCCTGTAATGCACGCCTATGATCACATTGACATCAACAGTTATGCCAACAACGAAGCAGTTGATTTCTCGTCTACTTTCTTCATCAACAACCCACTTCATCTCTTGGTCAATGGTCAGAATGGTGGAGCTGGCGCAGCCATAGATTGGAACATCGCGAAGAGCGCTTTTACATTTAGGGCTTTATACCTAGCAGGTAATGCTAATTCTCCTTCGACAGTTGGTGGCGTTAATGGTGGTTTGTTTGGTGATGCTTACCAAGCTACAGGCGAACTAGAGTTTGCACCCAAGAATGCTGAAGGTGAAAAGCCTTTTGCGCTCAGACTTCTTTATACCAATGGTTCAGTAAACCAAACAACTATCAACAGCGGTGGCGTGAATGTTGAGTGGAAATTTGCTAAGGGTATTGCTGCCTTTGGTCGCTACGGCTTTGGTTCCTTGGATAGTCGTGGTGTAGGTGTCGGATTTACACCTTTCACTAATGGGCTTGGAGTTAATGTCCCCAATCTTGGCGATAATAGTTTGAACCCTCAAACTTGGATGGCTGGCTTTGCATTCCCTGACTTGTTCAAGGAAGGCGCAACGGCTGGTGTTGCCGTCGGTCAACCCTTCATCGAAAATAAGGTTGGCAACGCTACCCAAACCAACTTGGAATTATTCTACAACTTCCCAGTCACTAGCAACATTCGCATCACTCCTGACATTCAATTCATCTTTAACCCCAACAACAACAGCACCAACAGCACTATCTTTGTTGGTACTTTGAGAACTGTATTCACTTTCTAGTTCTTATAAGATAGTCACAACAAAAAAGGGATCACATAGTGATCCCTTTTTTGTTGTGACTATCTGCCATCAAGCTTATTAAGACATAACCCCAAGAAGTAAGTGGTGACGCTTCTCGCCACCACTTACTTCTTGGGGTTTGTTTCAGCGCAGAGCTATCTGAGTCCCATGAGAGTCTTTGTCATTGGGAAATAAGTTGCCCATACTTTAGGATCGGGGCGACTTACCCAGTTGCGGCGCGAGACTATTAATTGAAGAATAATAGCCGCCTGCTCTTGATTTTGAGCAGTTACTTTGACAGATACATCCGACACTAAAACTTCACTATCAAAGGTGCGCTGTGCCGCCGATCGCGCTAGAGCTTCTGCTTTGCGAGTCATTACAGTAAACCCTTCAGCCTGATTAACTTGTAGCCTGATATCCACTTCACGACGTTCAGCCAAGACACTACTTGCGATCGCCATAGAAGATAAAGAGGCGATCACGCCAAAGATGAGGACTTTAGAAAACCCACCAAACCGCTCAGTCAGATCAAAAATCAAAGAGCCATGCGAGTTATTGTTCATAGTTATATTCGCCAGAAACTCACAAAGAAATATGTAGAAAGTTAGTCAGGATATTAGCAAAAAACTGGGAAAGATGTGTGCTATTGTCTGCTAACAAATTTGGCTTTAAAGTTTAGCTCATTAAGCATCATAATTTCATTTAATTTATCTAATTTATTTAACTTCGTAGAGGTCACCTAGGGGGTGTTATGGCAAAAGTTCAAATTAATAACTTAATTAACGAAATTAACTCCCTACTGAGTCAGCCAATGGGTTCAGTATCTCGCAGTATATCTGCGGATACATTGCACCAAAGAGAGCAATTAAAGCAATTGCGATCGCATCTTGAAAATTTGACAGACGACACATATATAAGCAATTTGGCGCAACAGTATCAAGATTTGGTTGTCAGATTGCAAAATAGAGATAAGAGCCGCACAAATATACCAGTAACTACTACTGAAAAATCTAAAACGGATAAACTAGAGACACCCTCCCTACTGGTTCGTCCTACAGCTAGCAACATATTTAGCGCTGAATCTGACTTATTAATGGAAAACAGCACAATGGCGAATGGTACACCCGATCCTAATTCCACATTTGTCAGCGATCGCATGATCGCCTCACTCCAGCAAGCAATTCAGCAAACATTGCAACAGGTAGTCAAAGAGTCAGTACAACTATCGGTGCAGCAAGTAGTTAGTCAAACCCTAGCAGTGGAAAGAGCGCTGATGGTGGGTGAGATTTCGGCTAGCTTAAATAAAATTGTCGAAGCACAGCAGCGATCGCAAATAAGCCAAGAATTAGTCAGTTTAAATCAGCAAAAGCAAAAGTTAAGCGCTGAAATATCACAGTTAGAATCAGATCGTGCTTCTTGGATGCAACAATTCCAAGAATTTCAAAATAATCAGCAACAGTCCTTAGACCGATCATTACAGTCAGTCGATAATTATTTTCGCGAACAAATCAACGACACATTACAACAAACCGTAACAAACACTGTGGCGGAGTCTGTATCGCAGACATTACAAGAAAGTTTAAGCAATCGCCCATTGCCCCTTAGTACATCCGAATCGGCTCAGGATCAAGAACTTGTCAATAAGGTTCAGGAGCAAACAGATCGATTTCTTTTGCAACTAGATGCGATGTTTAGTTCGACATTTAGATCTTTAGAGCAAGATATTCAGGGTTATCAAAACTCGATTACCGCCAAGTTAGGCTACATGGAAACCCTAGAGCAGAGAGGGGAAGCTCTAATTAGTTCATTGGTCGAAAAAATTAACCAACAATCGCCCCCTTCCGATGATCGCCAAAATGATCAACAGATATCCAACCGATTTAATGTGACTTTATCGACAGATAGCTTTGCTAATTTACCAGATGATATTTCTCCCATATATTTGGAAACGGAAATTGCCGAGCCAGCCGATGAAAATTTGATCAATGCTTTACTATCGGGCAATCGATTTGGTGAGGCGATCGTAGATACAACTGCTAATCAGGAAATCTCCAAAGACTTGGAGGTAAGCGCAGTAGATCCAGTTCAAGTTGATAGTGATATTACTGAAATTGAATCTTTTCTAGATGCGCCAGCCGATACTCTATTTGAAGATTTATTCACAGATGATGTAGTGGAATCTTCGCGCGATCTTACTGAAAACTTTGACAGTAGCATCATTGCCGAACATCGCGGTTCTATTTTAGCGAACTCGCTTAATCCAGATTTTGATGTTGAAGCAACCACACAAATCGTAGAAACCTTTAGTTTTCCAGACCTAGATTTAAATAATCTAGACTCAGAAAATCAAGATGATGAAGATCTATTCTTAGATTTACCCATTGATGCCTTGATCTCTAGCGATAGTCCGATCAATGAAACCACAGGAGAAGATATTGAAGATCCTGAGCTTTTGAGATGGCTAGAAGATAGTAGCCAGAGTCCCAGCCCTGCGGGATTCTCTGATATTTCCCCAGATGAAGAATTAATGTCATGGCTAGGAAATGATGCGATCGATATGGCAAAGTTATCCACTCAAGAACAGGATCAGGATGATATAGATGCCGATTTAATTCCAGAAGAAGGTGGTAGTTTATCGGTCAGTCAGCTTAGTAACGCAAGTGATAGCGCATCTCCTAATATCGAACAGCAAATTGAACAGTTTTTTCATGATGCAATTAGCGATCAAGCCGATGACTCCGATGAGTCGTTGATATTATTGCCTAATAGAACCTCTGATGAGTTTAGTTTTCCAGACTGGGAAGACTCCTTGCTTAATGAGCTTAACTCTGACTTGGCTCGACTTGATGCAGGAGTTGGCGCAGATCCATTAATTTCCGCGAACCTCGACCAGTTCATTCGCAATACCCCCTATGCGATCGCAAATTGGGATTTACAAGAATCGCAGTCCTATCCCACGATCATTGAGGTTTCCGCACAGACTTCTGATAACCAGCCCATCGACTCACCATTTACCGAGATTTCTGAAAATGAGTTAGATATTCCGCCAATTATTGAAAACCCTGACACTTTATTTGCGATACCTCTGATCACGGAAGACGCGGGAGAGCATGGCGAAATAGTAGTTGAGATTGCTGATTTACAGTCGGCTCCTTTTGCCACATCCTCCAGCGATCTTCCAGAGATTTTTAGCAATACAGATGAGCTATTTGAAACTGAGGACAAGCAAACGCGCTCTTCTGATGTCTCTAGTAATGACGAGATGGATAGCATATTTGCGGAAGTGATTGCGGAGAATGCTGCTAAATATTCGCAATCAACGCCCTTTGAGACTCAAGATGAACTGGATCAATTGTTCTTGCGATCGCCAAGCACATTGATTACCGAAATTAGCAATCTCAATCTCAATAATCTCGATCAAAGTACAAGCTTAGAGAATGAAAGCAGTCTCGACACATTGCTATTTGGATTTGATCCCACATCAGAAATATCTCCTAATCCAGAGTCTGACACTACTATGCAGGTTGCTGCCAGAGATGACTATGACAGCATTGATGCTGGAGCAGATACATTTCACGACTCAATCACCTTCTCAGAACCAATTGAGTTTATCCAAGAACTAGATACAATCTTGCAAGCCTATATTCCTCCAAGCGATCGCACTAGTATTGACCCAGATATTGACTTATATATTGACTTAGAGGTTACTAGCTTTGCCGAACTGGGTGAAATGCCAACAGTGCTGGAGTCTTCAGATTTAATTGAGCAAGATCGCGAAATTACACAGGAGGATAACTGGAGTAAAGCTTTAGCAGAAATTGAGGCAAATCTGTCACAGCCATTAATAGAAGCCGAGGTTCCCCCAGACATTTCAGCTCTGTCGGCTGACGAATTTTTTGCTTCTTTGGAATATGAAAAACTAAATTCCTTTGCCGATATTTCGGAATCACCAAAAAGTGCAAATATTCAAAAGCAAAGCAATATTTTAGATGAGCTTGCTGGGCTAATTGAAGACGATGGGGTTGCGGAAGATCTCCTACTTAATGAGTTTGCTGATGCCCAAAATGAATACCAGAACTCCAGTAATCAGTTCGAGGATCAGGCTAATTATCAAGAAACGGACTGGGACAATTTATTAAATGATTTGAATTCATTTAGCTTTCGAGAGCCATTACTTGACGATCAACGCCAGATGCTCGGTCTGTCATCGGTTGCGCCAATCGCGGACACGCGCGAAGGGGTCGTAGATGTTGACTCATCAGTTATTGAACTTGAAAGGCTAGCGTTAATTGCGCCACCTGATGCGAAGGAAAACTACAGCCTCGATCATAATTGGATTTTGGGTGTGGATTTTGGCAGCAATGCAATTCGAGCCAGTCTGCTTAATAGCAACACTGGTAAGGTTTATCTTCTATGCTTTGATGAGGGTGAAGAGTTACCTTGTAAGCTCGTTTGGTCATCCCATCAAAATGCTGATGATCCGATCACTACCGATATTCGGATATTTACTAAGAGGGCTAGAAGCTCTGGCGGCTCAACCAATAGAGAGCTTGAGGATGGCGAAGTACCAATCTATCAATTTAAGCATTTTCTGAAAATCGGGCTGCCCTATCGTGGGGTTAGCGCTTGGCAGCCAATTATGCAATGGTCTAGCAATCAACAGGTCAGCCTCCGTTGGCTAATCGCGGCGCTCAAAAATTTATTGGAGCAAGTCCAAACTCGCGCTCATCATCCCCAGATTCCCGATCTTGGTTTGATCTTATTAAAGCTCAGTGGCGTTGTCTTTGGGTATCCATCTAACTGGTCAGACACTTATATTCTCAATGTCCGTGAAGCCATACTTAAGGCGGGATTGGTGACGCAAGCAGAGCAGGTGATGGCTGTCGAACAGGCGATCGCTCCTGCTTTATCCTTGATTCATGTAAAGCAGATTTCGACAGAGATTACTTTATTGATTGATGTCGGTGCTGTTTCAACTAGTCTTTGCTTAACTAAAGAAATTGGAGCGCCGTTAAAACAGCAAAGCTATGATCGCAATAAGATCCATATGCTCAGTTTCGACTATGCGGGGCTGAGTATTAGTCAAGATATTATTGCTCAGCTGTTCCATCCTCACTGGCAGTTAATTACTAACCCAAATCGCCATTTATGTAACTTTGAGAATATTCAATTTCCTGAAGTTGGTGATCCTGCGATCGCGAAGAGAATCTTGTTAAATCAATATTTATTGAGTTCTGAGGTTGGTCAGCAAATGCTCGAACTCGCCGATCAAGTAAAAATTGCCTTTGGTCGAGATATTAATCTTGATACTTGGAATGAGGAAATCTTAGGACAACCGCTTGTCGTATTGCGGCGTGAGCTAGAAAACCTGATTTTGCAGCCATTCATCCAGCGCATTAATCGCGATCTGAACCTGATTCTCAGTAATATCGGCATTATCGGGGACGATGTGCGTCAGGTTTATCTAGTTGGACATACTGCTTATATTCCCTTGCTTTCACGATGGATTGCTCAAAAGCTACCTAACGTAGTTGTCAATACCTTAGTGGGTTCTTCGGTAGCGAGTGGGCTGGCTGTTGCACCCCTCTACACCTCTTTACATAATGTCGCCCGTCAGCAATATTCTGATTATTTCTTGCTGCAAGAGATCTGCCGACTTAACCTCACCAAGCCTGTTAACCCGACACAACTACTCAAGCAGTTACAGATGCAGGGAATCAATATCAAAGTCTGCCGCGATCGCATTTTGACTTTCTTGCAAGGAGACTTACCTGCGGGGCTATTTCCTTGGCTAGAACCAGAGCAAGCTATGGTTTTGGAAGATCCCACACTCAGCAGCGATCTTTGCACAGGCAAGCTATTTGAACTCGAAACTGATGGCACATACCAACCAAATATGGGTAAGTTTCAGCAGTTGCGAGTCTATCTACAGGCGATCACTAGCAATATGAGCCAGACTCTCAATGAGCCATTGGTTTTTCCTGAACTTGCGAAGTAATACAGCGCTTTGCGCTTTATTTATTAGAGGATGGCGGCGCTCCGCGCCGCCATCCTCTTGTTGGTTTTATGAATTACTTTAGTTCTGATAAAGCTTTACGCACTTTGGCGAGGCCTTCAACATTGCCCTGTCGATTAAAAAATCTTTCAGCATTTTCCAACATCTCGCGAGCTTCACTTGTTCTTTGCTGAGAGGCTAGTATTTTGCCCAAAGCTAGATAGGTATTAGCATCTTCAGGATCGACATCTAAGATTTGGCGATAAGCGACGATCGCCCCAGATGAAGAGCCTTGCTGAATATAGAGGTTAGCAATTGAGTTTTGCAATTCGACTACTTGGTTGGCAGCAAGATTGCGAGATCCAGCCGCACGGCGCAGAGAGGCAATCGCATCAGGATAGTTGCCCTGACTTTTAAAAATTCTAGCAATGGCAAGGTTAGCTTTAGGGTGACGCGGATTGACTTCTAGGGCGCGTTTATATTTGGCGATCGCCTCTTCAGTTTGGTCACGCCCTGCAAACAAATTACCAACGGCAACTAGGACATCGGCATTAAAGGGAGCAACTCGATCAGCTTGGCTGTAGGCTTCAAAGGCAGCTTGGCTATTCCCAGATAGCTCAAGGACATAGCCCAAGTTTAGGTATATCGAGGCTTCCCTCGGTGCGATCGCGATCGCTTGACGATATATTTTCGCTGCTTCGGTATAATTTTTCTGCTCAGTCAACAAAAAACCAACACTGTTATAAGCATCGACACTTTGACGATCAAGGGCGATCGCACGGCGATAGGCGGTTAGAGCGTTAGGATAGTCCTTGATCTTGACATAGACAAATCCTAGGGCATTAAAAGCTTTAGCGTTATTGGCATCTAGTTTGGTGGCTTTTTCTAAAGCGGCGATCGCGCCCGAATAATTGCTCTGTTGTGTCAATAAAAAGCCAAGACTGGTCAAAATACGTGAATTTTTTGGTTCCAGATTTGAAGCTTGTTGGTAGGCGGTAGTTGCCCCTGAAATATCATTTTTTTGCCAAAGCTGTCGCCCTTGCTTGATCCACTCCGTAGCATCTTTTTTAGCTTGAGCTTGGGCTTTGTCAATAGTCGGAAGAACAAGCATCCCCGCGATCGCAACCACAAGTCCGAGGTTAACAACTTTATAAAAATAACGAAACCAGCGCATAAGCTTTGGAGTTAGTACTAACTATTACAATTCTGGATCTAGCTCATCCATATTAACAAGTCCGACAGAATTGGGCGCATTACGTGCGTCCGTAAAGTCAGTGCCTTCGATACTTTTAAGCGTAGAAAGATAGGTTCCTGTCAAATCTGCACCAATTAACTTTGCATTTGCTAGGTTTGCCCAATTTAGCTTGGCATTGGTCAGATTTGCGCGGCTGAGGTCAGCCCCAGCGAGATTTGCACCAGTTAAATTTGCCCTAGTCAGATCGGCTTCTACCAAATTAGCGCCGCGCAAATCTGCTCCATTAAGACAAGCGCCCGTTAAAAAGGCATTGGCAAGATTAGCTCGACATAGGCGCGATCGCGTTAAATTTGCACTAGTCAAAAAGGCATTGCTAAAATTCGCCTCAATTAATACCGCGTCACTGAGATCGGCTTCGATTAAAAAGGCTTCAGAAAGGTTAGCGCCAATCAATGAAGCCTGTTCCAGACTTGTGCCATTGAGATTAGCCTGAATCAAAATCGAGCCACTCAAATTTGCTCTGATCAGATTAGCTAGATTTAATTCCACATCTTCTAAATTGGCAATATCAAGCGTGATCTCTTCTAGATCCGATTCAATAAAATTTGCACCCGCTAAGTTTGCCCCAGTCAAAATCAATCCTTTGAGCGATCGCTTACTAAAGTCGCGATCGCCCAAAGCATAGCTTTCGAGAAGTTCTTTTACATTCATGATTGATGACTAAACAATTAAGGACGATAGCCCGAAGCCAATAGCTGTGCGACCGACTTGGCGTGATAGGACAAAATAATATCAGCTCCTGCCCGCTTCATACTAAGCAGAGTTTCAAACATAACCTTCTTCTCATCGATCCAGCCCAACTGCGCGGCAGCCTTGACCATCGCGTACTCACCACTAACGTTGTAGGCGGCTACAGGCACGTTAGTCGCTTCTTTGACCTTAGCAATAATATCTAGATAAGCCAAAGCGGGCTTAACCATGACAATATCTGCGCCTTCCGCAATATCTAGGTAAACTTCTTTGATGGCTTCACGAGAGTTGGCAGGGTCCATCTGGTAGGTTTTTTTATCACCAGATTTGGGTGCAGAACCCAAGGCATCACGGAAGGGCCCGTAATAAGCTGAGGCATATTTGGCTGAATAAGCAAGGATACCAACATTTTCAAAACCAGCATCATCTAAGCCTTGACGAATCGCACCGATACGTCCATCCATCATGTCCGATGGCGAAACAAAATCAGTCCCTGCGATTGCTTGAGAAACTGACATCTTTACCAAGACTTCTACTGTCACATCATTAAGAATTACACCATTGTCATCAATAATGCCGTCATGACCATGAGTTGTGAAAGGGTCAAGGGCAACATCAGTAAAAATAATTACATCGGGAACTGCCGCCTTAATTGCTCTCACTGCTCGTTGTGCCAAGCCTTCAGGGTTAAAACTTTCACTACCTGTCAGATCTTTTTTCTCTTCAGGAACCGCAGGAAAAAGCGCGATCGCTTTAATTCCTAATGCATAAATCTCTTCTATTTCTTTTACCAATAAATCGAGGGTAAAGCGATAAGCTTCTGGCATAGAAGGAATTTCGACACGACTATTCTCTCCTTCCATAACAAACATCGGATAGATAAAATCATCTACCGATAGATAATTCTCTCTAACCAGATTACGAACGGAAGGATTGCGGCGGAGGCGACGAGGGCGATGGGTGATTTGCATTGATGTTCCTTAACTTTTCTTAATGAACTTGCCGTAAAAGTACTTGAATAGTTATTGATGCGCGGCGAAGCCGCGCATCAATAACTATTCACTGGGTAAAGAATATTTTAATTAATGAATTATATCAGAATCGTTTGCAATCAAATTAGCACTTTAAAACTAGCATAGACAGCGCTTTACGCCGCTTATACTAAGTAGGTATGCAAAAGAAAACTTAAAATCCAAAAAGCTGTGGCGCACGCTACGCGTGCGCCACAGCTTTTTAGGTTTTGGTTTTTATTATGCCTATCTACTTAGGGTAAACAACCAAGCAAAATTAAGTAATGAAAGCATTTGTAGCAGGAGCCACGGGTCAGACAGGGCGGCATATAGTCACCGAATTGACTAAGCGAAATATCCCTGTAAGGGCTTTAGTGAGAAACCTAGAACTCGCTAAACAAATCTTACCGCCCGATGTGGAAATAGTTGTTGGAGACATCTTAAACGTCAGTGCTTTAGATCAGGCGATCGCGGATTGTGATGTATTGATATGTGCCACAGGTGCAAAGCCGAGCCTCAATGCCTTTCAGCCATATCTAGTTGATTACATCGGCACGAAAAATCTAGTAAATGCTGCCAAAGCAAAAAACATCAAACATTTTGCGATCGTCTCTTCGCTTTGTGTTTCTAAGTTTTTACATCCACTCAACCTATTTTGGTTAGTACTTTTCTGGAAAAAGCAAGCTGAGCGATATCTGCAAGATAGTGGCTTGACCTACACCATCATCCGTCCGGGCGGATTGCTCAATTATGAAAAGCAAGGCGGGTTGGTCATGTCTAGTGCTGACACTTTGTTTGAAGGCAGTATTCCCCGTACTAAGGTCGCTCAAGTGACGGTCGATGCATTGTTTGAGGAGTCTGCTAAGAATAAGCTATTGGAGATTGTCGTTCAAGCCGATCAGACTGATCTCCCCATTGCTGAATTATTTAAGCAAGTTGCCTAAATACAGCGCTTCGCGCTCAAACTCGAGCCAGTAGAATTTTTGAAAGGGTTGCAAAGCAACCCTTTCAAAAATTCTACTGTAGTTCGTTTGATCGGAAATTGCTGTAATTCCAAAACCCAAAAATCAAGTGGCGGCGCTTCGCACCGTCACTTGATTTTTGGGTTTTAAGGTTTCTTTTGCCCACATACTATTTAATAAATGCTAAGCATAGAGTTGACTAACATTTTATAAATTTGATTGATTGTGTTTTTGTTTGTTCAAGAAATACTAAGATCCTCATTATCCGAAGTTAAAAGTAATACTTGCAATGAATATTTTGTTTCCACACGATGAATTCAGTCACGGCTACTAAAAGGAGAAAGAAATGTGTGGAATCGCTGGCATATTAACAAGCTCTTCTCAAATTGAAATTGAGAAATATCTCCTAGAAATGCAATCCTCAATTGAACATCGTGGTCCTAATGATCGGGGTGTTTACTTTTCTAGCGATCGCACTGTTGGGCTTGCCCATACTCGCCTATCCATAATGGATTTGAGTGAAAATGGTCATCAGCCCATGCATACTTCCCACCAACGCTATTGGATTACCTTCAACGGTGAGATATATAACTTTCAGGAATTAAGACAAGAATTAGTAAACGCAGGGGAAACTTTTTTTTCTAATACGGATACCGAAGTTATCCTAAAACTCTATGCAAAGTATGGTGAAAAATGCCTAAGTATGATGCGTGGTATGTTTGCTTTTGCGATTTGGGATGATCTGCAAAAAGAATGCTTTATTGCCCGTGATCCGCTAGGTATTAAGCCACTTTACTACTCCTATCAGGACTCCACTTTAATATTTGCTTCGGAAATACGCGCAATTCTTTCTACAGGTATTATTCCTAAGCAATTGAGCGCGATGGGCTTATATAGTTATTTGACTAATGGCTCCATATCAGAACCTTTGACGATCATTGAGGGTATTCAGTCGCTAGAAGCTGGCTGTTGGCTGAAATGGAAATCTAATAAGATTCAGAAACATAAATATTGGAAAATTACTTTTCCTTTACCTTCCTATCAACATCCTATGAGTATAAGCGAGGCGATCGCTAAAACGCGAGATGCATTATTTAATAGCGTGAGCCATCATTTTATTAGTGATGTTCCTGTGGGAATATTCTTAAGTGGGGGGATTGACTCAACGGCACTTGTCGCTATTTCTAGACAGTTACAGAATACAGAGCTAAGAACTTATTCCGTTGTTTTTAATGAAGAGCAATGGAACGAAGGTCCTATTGCCAGTCAAGTTGCAAAGTCATTTGGAACATTGCATACAGAATATTTACTGACCGCCGAAGTAGGTAAAAACCTATTACCAGATTATTGGCGATCGCTCGATCAGCCAACAATTGATGGCTTAAATACTTTTTGTGTATCTCAAATAGCCCATCAAAATGGCACAAAAGTGGTCTTGTCTGGACTCGGTAGTGATGAGATATTTGGGGGATATGGCACATTTCAGAGGGTTCCAAGTACGGTTCGTAAACGGCAAAGCCTATCTTTTTTGAATGTATTTGCCAAGATGACAGGTCAAGGACTAGAAAAGTTATTTAGTTCTCCAAAATATCGTAGGCTTGGGTCTTTTCTGACCAAAGACAACTCTATTCGTAACTCCTATAGTCTTGCCCGTAGTATGTTTTCCGATTGGGAAGCATATCAATTGGTTAAGTTTTATTTAGGCGGTGATGTAGGAGATCGCTTACAAAAGGAAATCGATAATTTCTCGGAAATAACTAACTATAGCTCTGTAGATTTTCCTACGCCAGAAGATGAGGTTTCTTATCTTGAGCTTAGTCGTTATATGCGAAATCAGCTATTACGCGATAGTGATGTGATGAGCATGAAATGGGGATTAGAACTGCGTGTACCTTTTGTCGATACGCATCTTTTTGAAGAAGTTAGCCAAATTCCGTCCTCAATCCGCTTGCAAAGAGGTAAAGACTTACTAACAAGTGCTATCCCAGAGATTCCCGAGTACATCACTAATCGTAAGAAGCGGGGTTTTACTTTCCCTTTAGAAAAATGGATTGATGACGATTGGAGTGAATATACTATGGATATTAAAGTCCCTAATTATATTCCTTTACCCAATAAGCAATGGTATAGGCGTTGGAGTCTAGTTGTTCTCCAAAATTGGTTGCAGACTATTTCTGCTTAGGATCGCAAGCGAAATAACTTGTGAATTCAAAGCCCAAATATGATTTGGGCTTTAAATTCAGGACTGGCAGGGCTTTGCTCCGCACCACTTTTTCTTGCATAAATTAACGTTGCTTTGGTTTAGTAGGTTTAATTGGCTTAATCGGGATGTTATTAGTTTCAAACCAGTCTTTGCCAATCCGAACTGTGATATCTGACTCTAGCTCTCCAGTTGCCTCAACCAATACTTCACCCAACCCTAACGAGTCGCGCAGCTTCTCAGCACTGGCGCGATCGCCATTTTGAGCAATAATTTGAGTCTTAGCTAGGGGCTTTGACCAGCGCTCAATAGCTGGAAAAACTTGCTCATATCCAGATTTGGATAAAACTGTTATGGCTTTTTTGGAGCCTTCAGTCTGAGGTAAGCTGTCTTGAATTGCAATTCTCAAATTTTTGGGCGAGTTGTCAATCCCATCGGGAGTCGCTGATTTCATCAGTCCAAAGCTTTGGCTCATCACCATATTCAGTCTACGGCTATCTAAAATCCAATAGCTCAGACTATCAAATTCACCAGGATTACTAAATCGACCTGGAGCCATGAGCATTTGAATATTCTTACGGTCTAGGTTTGAAGCATATCCAGCTAAAGCAAGCACTTCCTCAACAGATAGGTTGGTGTCGATACTATCTTTGATGATGCTGAGAACTTCGGGAAATTTACCAATAGATTCGGGCTTGAGCTGCTGGTCAATAAAAGCACGGAAGAAAGCTTGCTGCCGTTGCACGCGACCGATATCGCCAAGGTCATCATGACGAAATCGCATATATTGAATTGACTTATTACCGTCAAGTTTTTGCTGCCCTGCGTTGAGATTAATGTATAGACGTTGGCTATCGTCTTGATACTTCATTTTCTTAGGTACATAGACATCAACCCCGCCTAACGCATCGATGACTTTTCCAAAGCCACTGACATTAAAACGAATATAGCGATCAATGGGAATATCACCTAATACTTGGCTCACGGTTTGTGCTGATAAGGATACGCCACCTACGTAATTAGCAAAATTAATTTTGGTTTTGCCGACACCTTGGATATCAACGCGACTATCGCGAGGTATCGATAGGACTGACACCTTTTGGGAACTAGGATCAAAGCGAACCAGCAGCATGGCATCACTCAAACCATCAAGGTTGTCTTCAACTTGAGCTATATATTTTCCCCTAGGCTGAGTTTGAGCATTGGGCAGGTCAGAAGCGAGGACTATCGTTCCCAATATCAAAATATTTACAGGACGAGTCAAGGTTGGGACACCAGCGATCGCGGAGGTCAACTGACTCGATTTATCAAATACTGCGGCTTCGTCGGCAGATAACTGACGCTGTTGAAATGGTCTGCTGCTCAGTACAAAAGCCAAACCAGCACCTAGCCCCCCCGACAACAGTGCCACAAATAAAGCTACAAACAGTGTCCACTTGTGATTGAACAAAGCAGGTTTGGACTTTGGCGGCTTGTCAGACGAGTCAGGCTTACTGAAATTGATGGGATTTGTTGCCACAGGTAGGGAATACTCCTCACGACCGAACATTTGCTTTAGCGATCGCCCACTAATTTGTAAAGATGGCAATCAACACACTTTTTGATATTTCTAGCGATTCTTGTGAAATCGATTCTTGCGAATACGCAAAAGAAATCTAGCACAGGTTTTCTGACAAGTTTAGGCTAATTTGCAGACAACCTTAGCATTGCATTGTAACTGATCGTTACAAACTGTGTAAGCCCAAGAAGTAAGTGGCGGCGCTTCGCGCCGCCACTTACTTCTTGGGCTTTAATCTACCAAAGCAGTTTTCATCGCGTAGCGATCGCCTAAACTGGTATCGGCAAATGTGATGTCAACATTATGCAATCAATTTTTTTGATAAATCTGCGAATTAATTATGGAAGTTAGATTTCGAGAATGTGACTGGTTTGATCTGTGGATTTGGATAAAGTTCAATGAAATGCCGTCTCAACAGGAAAAACAATTATTAGATGAAGTATTCAATTCTTGGTTCTTATTGGGCAAACTTGGCGGATTTAATGCTTGCAATCTGCAAGTCCTCGAATCTGGCGTTGATATCAGCTACTTTGACTACGACAACCAATCCGCCGATGACGAAATGATGTCAGTCATGCACAACATGACCGACTTGGAATACGAAAACGAATGGGCGCGGTGCTGGGTTGATCTTGGTACAACTGATGCGATCGCGATCGATACCTTGGTTAATGCCTTACGTCAGTTTGAAAAAGAATATGTAGCGATCGAAGAAGTAGTTATTGGTGGTCAAAATTCCGACTGGCTAGTGGAGCCTCAAAGCTTAGACGATGAAGATTATGATCGTTAGAGTATTTATAAAAGCCTAATTGCACCGTGATTAGGTTAGCAACACCTATTTTTAAGGAGTAAATCTAAAATGCGGGTTTTACATACGATGATTCGCGTGGGCGACTTAGAGCGATCGCTAAACTTTTACAGCAATGTACTGGGTATGCAGATCTTGCGCCGCAAAGACTATCCCGAGGGAAAGTTTACCCTAGCCTTTGTGGGCTATGGTGATGAATCAAGCAATGCCGTAATAGAGCTAACCCACAACTGGGACACAAATGAGTACGACATTGGCAGTGGTTATGGTCACATAGCACTGGGCATGGAAAATATTTATAGTGCCTGTGAAGCAATTCGTGAAAAAGGTGGCAAAATTACTCGCGAACCAGCTCCAATGAAACATGGCACTACAGAGATTGCCTTTGTTGAAGACCCCGATGGCTACAAAATCGAATTGATTCAACTCAAATGAGACAAGAGCAACTTTGGTAATTCAAATTACTCCCTTCCCAGCATAGAGATGGGCACTAAAACCCAAGAATTAGCGGTGCGGCTCTTTGCGCCGCACTGCTAATCTTTTACAAAACCAATTTTGAGGTTTGGAGCGCCTAAGGCGCTCCAAACCTCAAAATTGGTTTCATAGTAAGAATTGCTAATGTCTTGGCAAAGCCAAGATATTAGGATTGGTTCTCTGATAAGCTAAAAAATTGCACATCAGCAACCTAGTCATGCGTAGACCCCGATATACTTCCTCCTCTTGGCAACCCAAACGCAAATCTTGGTTCCGCAACACCTTGCTGTTAATTTTGATTGGCTTACCATTAATAATCTTTTTAGCAGAGTTGATTGCGCGTGGCGCAGTTTTAGCCACAGGTGGCGTTGATCAACTTGTCCCTAATAAAACTGTCGCGATCGCCCAGTCCTATGCTTTTAAATTGCAAGATGTCAACGGAAATAACTATCCTGGGCTACCAGATGCAGGAAAGTTGCAGGTGCGGCGTAGCCCTTTGTTAGGCTACGAACTAATCCCCAATCAAAAGAGCGAGTACTGGCAAATAAATGGTCAGGGATTTCGCCAAGACTCCTCAGTTCCCGTAGAAAAGCCCGCTTCAGAAATTCGTATATTTCTGGTTGGCAACTCGACTGCCTTTACGAACATGGCAGAAAAAAATCAAAAAGCCTTGGCATTCAAAATCGAGAAACTACTCAACGATCGCGTTCGTTTGCAAAATAGCAATCCCGAAAAGTTTAAGCCCAAAGAAACACCATACTTTGCTGATCAAATCCAAGCAATACAAGCTTTGCCACCGCGTATCCGTGAAGGTAGCTATCGGGTAATTGCCGCCGCCGTGCCTGGCTATAGCTCTGGCAACGAGTTGTCGCTATTAGCCCATCGCGTCATGGCTTATAGCCCTAATGCTCTAATTGTCTTTGATGGTTACGAAGATCTGCGATCGCCCAGTAGCCAGACCGCAAGGGAAATTGGCAATGTCGAGCAGATGTTGAGCGATCCCATCGCCCAATATCGCCAACACCAAACCCAGCAATTTAATAATTGGCTTAATTCGCTATATTTAGTTAAAGCTTGGCAAAAATGGGTAGTACCTGCAAGCATCAATACATTTAGCTCTGACTATCAAGTTTTCAATGCCGAACAGTTAACCAAAGACCCGCAAGAGCTTCAAAGAAGAATTGAACGCTATGCTAACAACATGGTGCAGATGACTAGGCTAGCCGTAAATATTCCCACTCTAGTAGCACTACAACCAGAAATAACTGGCAAGCAAAAGTCCCTAACTAAAGAAGAGGATGACATCTTAAAATCCTTGGGCAAAGAATATAGCGATCGCGCTGCTAATGCTTACAAGACTGCCGAACAGTCACTTACGCCAAAGTTAACAGGTTCCAAGTTTGTTAATTTCTACACTCTATTTCAAGACAATAAACAACAAGCCTTTATTGATCCGATCCATCTAACTGAAGCTGCAAATGACATTGTGGCGCAAAAACTCTATGAAAATATGGAACGCCTATTTATAGTCCAGCCAGCAGCCAATCCCCTACTTGGCGATAATCCCACCTTGCCGCCGTCCTAAAATATCTTAAAAATTGCGAAGCTTTCTGTTCTTGAGGGCAAATAATTCCGAACTGGCGCTAAACTATAAACTTATTGAGTTTAATAAAAATCAAATGGTAGAACCAATCTTGTCAGGCATTTGCCTCGGACTTACTTTCATTACCCTTGGCGGGCTATTTTTCACCGCCTATCAGCAATACCGCCGCGTCTAAGCCAACTTAGTGCAAGCCAACTTAGTGCAAGTGTTGCAACACTCGCACTGATTACAGCGATTTACGCTCTTTCTCAAGATCATAAAAAACTAAAATAGAGAGGCGGCGCGGAGCGTCGCCTCTCTATTTTGGTTTTTATGTCCTAACAAGACTAGCGACAGCTATATGATTCGTCTAATCAAAAACCCAGAAAGGAGTTGCGGCGCAAAGCGCCACAACTCCTTTCTGGGTTTTATGTCTATACCTATAAAAGACAAGTAGTGGTGCAAAGCACCACTACTTGTCTTTTGGAGTTTGGTCTAACTCATCTTCATCCTCAAGTTGTTCAAGATATTTGCATATTTCATTAATCTTCATACGGTAAATATGCGGCCAACCTCCATTAGTCTCAATATCACGTAAAAGATTGAATAGCTCATGGCGGCTATTTGGCAAGGCTAGCTGAAATAGATCATCGCGAATGCGTTTGTGTAAGGACTCTAAAACCCGCAAAATATGCAACAGCCCAGAAGTATCACCACTGTGGGACTGAGCAATCTCCCATAAGCGATCAACAGTTACTTCAAGCTCAGATAGATTTTTAACGCGCTCCTGTTGCGATCGTGTCTGTGTTTGTATTTCTGTTTGTGACAAGCGAAGTACCCTCGTGCGCGATAATATGTTGATTAGAATTTTTAATTGACTTTTGCTAGTACATCCTTGATGGCTAGTTTAAGACACTATTAGCTAATTAACGATCTCATTTTAAAATCCCAACTCTAGGTCGTATTTTTTAATACAGTTATTATGGGTTCTCCCATGCATCGTCTATCCTAGTCCTAAAATATAGCTATCGCTAGTCCTGTTAGGACATAAACCTAGAAAGCAAGTAGCGGCGCAAATTGCTGCCACTGACTTCATGGGTTTGGACTTATCTTAATAAAAAGGGCGACAGATACACTATTCATTAAATTAAGAAGAGGTTATTTATGGAATTTCGTATGTTTACGAAAAAAACTTTCACCAAAGCAATTGTTACCCTATGTATTAGCTTATGTATGTTAGTTGCGGGTGGTCTATTTTCCACTAATGCGATCGCGGGAACTCAAGGCTTAACCTATGCCCAGATCAGAAATACAGGGCTAGCTAATAAATGTCCTGACATCCTCGGCGCTTCTCGTGGTGGACGCAGTTTTATTCCCATCACTGCTGGTGAATCTGCTGAGATCACCGAACTTTGCTTAGAGCCAACGTCATTTTTTGTTAAAGAAGAATCCAATAATAAGCGTAAAAAATCTGATTTTGTCGCTAGCAAATTGTTGACTCGTTCCACCTCTAGTCTTGATTTTGTAAAGGCTACAGTCACTGGCAACGAAGATGGTAGCCTGAGCCTAGTTGAAACTGATGGTCTAGACTATCAGCCTATCACGGTCAAAATGCCCGGTGGCGAGCTTGTAGCGATTTTGTTTACGATCAAGGGCTTTAAAGCAACCACTACCGCAGGTGTAAACGGCATTACGACATCGGTTGACTTTGTCGGAAGCACTGAAGTTCCTACCTATCGCGGTTCAGGCTTTATCGATCCTAAGGGTCGTGGTTTGGCGATCGGTTACGACTCTGCCGAAGCATTGCCTGCCAAGCGTAATGGATTTGACTACCGCAGCATCAAAGATGACTCAACCAGCAAAGGTACTTTCTCCTTACAGGTTGCTAAGCTAAATGCTGATACTGGCGAAATTGCTGGTACATTCGAGTGCGAACAAACCTCTGACAATGACCTCGGTGGTGTTGAGCCTAAAGAAGTAATCATTCGTGGTATCTTCTACGGTCGCGTAAACGCTTAAATTTAAGCTAAAAAAGAGTGCCCCCAAACGGGGGCACTCTTTTTTGTAAGAGGCTTGGACTATGGCTGTCGCCAGTCTTATTAAGTAGGGCTTCCTGAATAAGTGTAAAAGCTTTGCCAGCCAATAGTTTCGAGCTTTTTTTACCTAAACAAGTGCAAGTTTAAAGCATCTAGAGCCTCAAAAACCTTGCACTTCCGTGGAAAATCGCTAGGTAAATTTGGG
>JBBQRB010000033.1:0-19769 GCA_038215315.1 Pseudanabaenales cyanobacterium | reverse complement strand
GTAACCAACGTATTTGATTAGATGATGTGGCGATCGCCATAAAGCTCTCCTGATAACAAGTCACAAAATGTTATAGCGCTTTGTGCTTTCCTACAGCAAATCCCGATCAAACCAAACCCAAATTTTTTGTAAAAGCCCCGCTTCGCGGGGCTTTTACAAAAAATTTAGTGATGGGTTTATTCTCAATCTGCTATAAAAACCAGAAGACGAGTTGCGGCGCGTTGCGCCGTACCTCGTCTTCTGGTTTTTAATTAGAGCCTGTTATCCCAATTAAAACTGCGTACAGCCCTGCATCGACATCTTGCCATCGGGCATAATTGCACGGCAAAGATTTGCTTGAGTTAGGTCTACGTTAGTGACATTAGCATTGCTGAGATCAGCGCTGTACAGGTCTGCACCCTTGAGATTTGCACCTGTCAAATCTGCACCATAGAGACTAGCGTTTCGCAGTGATGCATTCCTGAGATCTGCGCCGTTGAGCTTGGCATAAACAAGTTCAATATCAATGAGATTGGCATTTTGGAGATTGGCATTGGTCAAATCTGCATATTTCCAACGACTATTTCTCGCATTTACCCCTGACAAGTTCGCTTGGATGAGATCGCCATTGATCAAGTAAGTATTGCGAAGGTCAGCATTGCTGAGGTCAGAGCCGCGAAAATCAGCATAGTACATGGTGCTAAATGCCAAAATCACACCAGACAAAGAACTCTTCCGCAAATCTGCGACATCCAGAAATGATTCTCGCAAATTTGCCCCTTTTGCATCAATGCCTGCTAATTCGCAGCGTTGGCAAGTTCGATTTTCTAACAAGGCTTTAAGGTGAGCCGCATTTTGAGATTGGGCGCTATTGGTGAAACTCATGGCGAGTATGCTAGCAACGGCGGTGCTTGCGATCGCGGTTATGGAACGAGTAAAGGCGTTTGACTGCATATTTGACTGCATAGTTGAAATACCTAAAAGTTAGCAAATCCCTTATTAATTGTTATCACATCGACTAGCTCCATAACACCGCAAAATGCAGCAATTCTTAATTGATTCACCAAAAGCGGCGGTGCTGGTATCCATTCCTTTAGGGTTTGGTGAGTTAGGCGATCATTTTGTATACTTAGGGTATTTGTTAACGCTTTGTTATGGATTGTATTGAATGTTCGAGCAGTTTCTAGATACGAATGCTTGGTCTTTTCGCCCCGAAGTTATTCCCATTTTGGGAGTATTAATTCTGCTAGAAGCGATTTTATCGGCGGACAATGCGATCGCTTTGGCGGCGATCGTGCGAAGTCTGCCAGACCCTAAGCAAGAAGAATGGGCGCTCAGGTATGGTCTGATCGGTGCATTTGTACTGCGGGTGATTTTGATTTTTACGGCGACATGGGTGATTAAGTACTGGCAATTTGAATTAGCGGGGGCAGTTTATTTACTTTGGCTTTCGGGCAAGTTTTTCTTGGAAAAATCTCAAGATGGTCATGACGCTCAGCATCCAGTCAGGATGGCAGATAAGCTATGGCAGGTAGTGGCTCTAGTATCACTAACTGATTTAGCTTTTTCATTAGATAGTGTGACGGCGGCGGTAGCTGTTGCTCAAGAAACTTGGCTAGTTTTAATCGGTGGTGTCGTAGGGATCATCACATTGCGATTTTTAGCGGGGCTATTTATTAAATGGTTGGAAGAGTTCACGCACCTTGAGGCGGCGGGATATGTGATTGTTTTCCTTGTGGGTCTGCGGCTGTTTATTAAAGTATTTTCTGATAGTCTTGTGCCACCAGAATGGCTAATGCTTGCTTGCATTGGCTTGGTTTTTCTCTGGGGATTTTCTAAGCGAGAGGCATTAGTTGATGAATAAACTCAAGAAGCTATAGCGCACGCTGTGCGTGCGCTATAGCTTTTCGGGTTTTGGTTTTATTTATGCCTACCTGCTTAACAAGGCGGCGTAAGTTTATATAGCTTCGCCGCTTCGCTATTCTATGTTTGGCAGAAAAGCCAACTACTTTTTTGGTATAAAGTCTTGAGACATAGCGATCGCATTGCATTACAAAAGGAAAATTAGTTTAGATGTTTGAATATCCTGATGACCTCAAATACACCAATTCCCACGAATATATTCGGTTAGAAGAGAATATCGCCACAGTGGGCATCACTGCTTTTGCGATCGATCAACTGGGTGATATTGTTTTTCTTGATCTTCCCGAAGTTGGTACGGCTGTGGAGAAGGGGCAAACTTTCGGCACAATTGAGTCAGTAAAAGCCGTTGAAGATATTTATTCACCTGTGACTGGCACGGTGATTGAATCAAATAAAGCATTAGTTGATGAGCCAGAAATTATTGCTAATGATCCTTATGGTAAGTCTTGGCTACTCAAGGTCAGTATTGAAGATCCGCAAGAAATTACTGAAGCCATGTCTGCGGAAGAATATCGCATTAAAGTTACAGGTGCGTAGCGCCACTAAAGTCCAAATATGATTCGGCGGGCGAAGTCCGCCGAATCATATTTGAGGTTTGAGCGCAAGGCGCTGTAAAGATTAGGGCTAGCAAAGAAGAACACAAACTAACGCATGGTGACAAATTCTTCGGCTGCGGTGGGGTGCATTGCCATTGTATTGTCGAGATCTTTTTTACAGCCACCCATCGTCACCACTAGCGACATCCCTTGAATGATTTCTGCGGCATCTTTACCCACCATATGTAAGCCCAAAACCTTCTCTTCTTCATCAATGACGATTAATTTCATCATTGTTCTTGCTTCGCCTCCTGCGAGGCTGTAAAACATAGGGCGAAACTTAGTTTTATAGACTTTTACCCGATCGCTATATAACTCTTTTGCCTGTTCTTCAGATAAGCCCACTGTGGCGGCTTCAGGTTGAGAAAACACTGCCGAAGGAATATTGGTATGGCTAATAAATCGCGGTATATGTCCATAAACGGTATCGGCAAAAGCTCGACCCTCAGCGATCGCAACGGGTGTTAAGTTGACGCGATTAGTACAATCGCCGACCGCATAGATATGAGGTTGATTGGTGCAGCTATCTTCTTTGACGGCGATCGCATTATTGACAACTTCGATGCCTGCACGATCCAATTTGAGCGGCGCTAGATTGGGTTGACGACCTGTTGCCGCTAAGACTGCATCCACATCGAGACTTTGAGGGCTGCCACTGCCATCTTTGAAATTAATCGTTAAGCTGTCATCGCTATTTTTGGTAATTGTGAACGAGTTACTATCAATGCAAGTATGAAAATTGATGCCGTGACTTGCCATCTCTTCTTGGACATGAGTGCGGACATCCTCGTCAAATCCTCGCAAAATATTGCGATCGCGAATAATTTGGGTTACCTTTGCCCCTAGCCCATGCATAATTCCTGCAAATTCTGTGCCGATGTAACCACCACCGATGACAGCAAAGCGCTGGGGAAATTGGGGTAGCAAAAACATTTCTTTGGAAGTAATTGCATACTCCATGCCTAATAGATCTGGCTTGGTGGCTTCACCACCTACGGCGATCAGTATGCGTTCGGCAGTAAATTGGCGATCGCCAACTGCCACCGTATGCGCGTCTACAAATTTGGCAAATCCTGAAATTAGCTCCACATTCGTTTTTTCTAGGAAGCTGACGTGTAATTTATTGAGTCGCATTACTTCTGTTTGAATTGACTCACGTAGCTTTGTCCAATCAAAAGTTCCTGCGGGAATTGTCCAGCCATAGCCTGAAGATTCCTGTGGGAAGTGCGAAAAGTGAGAGGCATAGACCATTAACTTTTTGGGTACGCAACCCCGAATCACACAAGTACCACCCACCAAGTCGCCTTCAGCGATCGCGACTTTTGCCCCCAATGTTGCTGCTCGCTTTGATGCGGCGAGTCCACCACTACCTGCTCCAATCACAAATAGATCATAGTCAAAGCTTGTCATAGGTTTTTCGCAATGTGGGTTACCAATACATAATAACCCTAAATAAAATATGAAAGGCTCTGACTGCGCCCAGCTAAGTACAGCCTATTAAGGCTATAAAACCCAGAAACTAAGTTGCGGCGCGAAGCGCCGCAACTTAGTTTCCTTGGGTTTTGGCTTGTGTTACTCCCTTCCCAGTATGAGAATAAATATTAAAACCCAAGAATTAGCGGTGCGGCGCTTCGCTAATCTTTCATTGGGAAGGGAGTAACACAAGTGGCGACAGCTATAGATCAATGCAAAGCGCTGTAACTCGGCGAAAGAAATCTAAAAAAGAAGGAGCGCTTAGCGCTCCTTCTTTTTTAGGCAGTACCCATGCGGCGCAGCCAACGGAAATGCGATTGAAATCCTGCCCAGACAGAGCTGTGCTGGTTATATCTCACGCCATACTCCTGACAAGTTTGCTCAACTATTTTGGAAATTGCAGGGTAATTTATATGACAAATATTGGGGAATAAATGATGCTCGATTTGGAAGTTCAAACCACCGATTAGCCATGTTATATAAGGATTATTTCGAGAAAAGTTCGCCGTTGTCTCGATTTGATGGATTGCCCAATCATTCTCAAGCATATAATTTTCCGCGATCGGGAAATCGGCTTCTTCAACCGAATGCGCTAATTGGAATACAATTCCAAGTACCACTCCTAAGACTAAAGACGCTAATCCATAGCTGGCTAAGACTTGCCAGATTGAATGGAAGAATAAAGGGATTATGAAAGCGAGTGTAAAAAAGACTACTTTCCCACCTAAAAATATGGCGAGATTGCTACCTTTTGGGCGTGAATAGGTGCGAACGCCAATTTTACCTGTGACTAAGCAATGAAAATCATCATAAACCTGCCACTTTAGCGTCATAAAACCATACATGGGCCACATATAGTAATGTTGCCAACGATGGATGGGAAGGAGTGGATGGGAAGGAGAAAGTCTCGCTAAAGATCCTACTTCTAAATCCATATCATAATCAGCCACATTCACAAATGTATGGTGAAATATGTTGTGTCTTAAATTCCAGAGATAAGAACTACAGCCAATCAAATCGATACTCATCGCCATGAGCTTATTCACCCATTGCGAATCAGAGTATGCGCGATGAGCGCCGTCATGCTGCACACTGAAGCCAATGCCAGCCGTGATCGCACCGAGCATAATACACAATGGAACTACCTGCCACCATGTTTGAGCAAAGAAAACTAATAGAGCGTATGTTCCAAAAAAGCTAGACAACAAAATTGCTGTCTTAGCATACATTTCTGGGCAATCACGCTGTTTAAGATCTACATTGCTCTGAAAAAGTTCATCAACCCGCCGTCTTAATTCTGCTTGAAATTTACTGTTTTTTGCAAATTTGAGCTTTTTTTCTGGTTCTTCTTCACGATCCATTACAGATTGTGAAAATTTACTTTGATATTGCATTTTTTACTGTTCTTAGGACATTTAGTAGCGATCGCGCTATATTTCTGATATTACATGATTTCTCTTGAATAGACCCCTTGCAGAGCTAAATTTAAGTATGTGGGCAAAAGAAACGCTTAAAACCCAAAAAGCTGTAGCGCACGCGCAGCGTGCGCTACAGCTTTTTGGGTTTAATTATGCTTACCTACTTATGATCAACAAGTCATATGCCTTGTAGGTAAGAAGTTAGACCAAAAACTATAAATAGAACGCCGCCAAGGCCTGTAATTACGCGCTCAGATATGCGACCTGCGACTAGCTTACCGCCGACAACCGCGATCGCTGTGCAGATGCCATGCCCTAGAATTGCGCCCAAAGTTACGAATATAGGATCTTGGGCGGCGGCTAGGGTGATCGTGCTAATTTGGGTGCGATCGCCCCATTCTGCTAAGAAGGTCATCACAAAAGCTTGTATCCAAATTCCCAATTCTGGATAGCGTCTGACGATATTGCTAATAAATGGAACCGCCACTGGATGATCCTGTTCTTCTACAGTTTCTTCGGCTTCCTTAATTACTTCTTCTATAGCGGCTGGAGCCATGCGAATAGCATCAATGATTAGCTTGACTCCAAAAATTAAAAATAGGGCGATCGCACCGTAATAAGTGTAGGTTTTCGGTAATAGGGATACTGCTTTTCCTAAAAGAACTGATAGTATTGTCATCACTGCCAATGCTGTTAGTACAGAAGAGAAGACAGTACGATGATTATGCTTCATTGATAAAATGACAGCAATAAAGAAGGTCTTATCACCTAATTCTGAAATAGTAATCAGAAATAAACTTGCCGTAAAAGCTTGCAGCAATCTTTTTGTCTCCTCTTAATATAATTGGCGAAATAAGCCCAAAAAGCTGCGGCGCAGCGTGCGCCATAGCTTTTTTGGGCTTTAAGGTTTGCTACTTACTTTTAAGTGTACTAGGACTTATAGTGCTTTGCGCTTATACCCTGACCAAGAAAATTTTTAAAAGCGTTGCGAAGCAGCGCTTTTAAAAATTTTCTTGTGGTTCGTTTGAGTAGAAGTTTCTTAAAGCCCGATCGCATATTCAATCAGCTTTAGCAATGACTTACTCATTTGCTCAAAGCCTTGTCGCTTTAATGCCGAGATAGCGATCGCTTCTGGATATTTCTCCAAGATTGCTTTGGGATCTTCGACGGCATCAATTTTATTGAAGACTAACAAAGTAGCCCCAACTGTAATCGGCATATCTTTGAGGATTTTATCTACTGATTTCAACTGATCCTCCCAAGCAGAATGGGATGCATCGACAAGATGGATTAATACATCTGCTTCTGATACTTCTTCCAAGGTAGCTCGAAACGCATCAACGAGAGACTTGGGCAGTTCATGGATAAATCCTACAGTATCGGTGAGTAGTACCGTGTGCATTTTGTCATCTGCACCCGTCAAGCTGAGTCGGCGAGTCGTCGGATCGAGAGTCGCAAATAGCTTGTCAGCCGCGTAGACATCAGATTTGGTCATGGCATTGAGCAGCGTTGACTTGCCTGCATTGGTGTAACCAACGATCGCCACGGTGGGAACTTCTTGATCGATCCGCTTCTGACGAACTCGCGATCGCTGGGCTTGCAGTTGATTAACCTGTTGTTGAAGAAATGTAATCCGCTTTTGAATGACACGGCGATCGGTTTCTAGTTTGGTTTCTCCAGGGCCGCGTGTCCCTATACCGCCACCAAGGCGAGACAATGCTTGTCCATGCCCTGCCAGTCTGGGCAAACGATATTCTAGTTGGGCTAGCTCGACTTGCAACTTCCCTTCTGAGGTCTGAGCGCGTTGAGCAAAAATATCCAGAATTACCTCAGTGCGATCGCTGACTCGCAAGCCAATCATGCGCTCGATATTCCGTGATTGAGAAGCAGTAAGTTCGCGATCAAATACCACTAAATTTGCGCCTTTGGTCTGAGCCGCGATCGCGAGTTCCAGTATCTTACCTTCACCAAGCACAGTCTGAGGGTGAGGACGTTCGCGTTTTTGCCAGAGGGCATCTAGTACGATTCCGCCAGCACTCTCGACTAAGTTACCAAGCTCGATCATCGCAAAGGGCATTGAGTCCGACTTTTCTTTTTGATGCATCAAACCCACTAGCACCACCCGATCGCGATTATCATCTGTGGCGCGACCAGCAAAGTTACGGCTAAATTCTTCTTCTAGCCCTTCTACTAATTCCAAAAAATCTTGCTTGGCGATCGCCTCGATCGCCATTGGACTAGATACGCGCCATGCATTTTGCTGCTCTGGCAACTCACTGTCAGAGGCAGGTAGTAAATGCGCTAAGTATCCCAGTTCCGTATATCCTTTGGCATTGACTGGCAAAATTATTAGGGCATCTAGACGCTGCATCAACATCGCCGTCAGATCGGTTGGGTTGGGCGGTAATGCGTCGGGACTAGCACAGATACAACGAATCCCACTGAGGCGATCGCTGCCATAGCGCGGCAATTCTAGGGGCGGGATTTTGGTTTGATTGGGTGTGCCGATCGCCACGCGGATCACCTGTCCGCGCCGATTGATATAAATGCAGATGGACTCATCTAGCTCAGCACTGACTGTGGCGAGGCGCTGGGCTAGCTCTGGGGTAGTCAGGCTATCTTGGGGCAATCGCGATCGATATAGCCGATCCAATTGCTTTAACTGATGCGCCTTTAATCCTTGGGTTTTTCCGTAAATAGTTTCGATATGCGTTACTCGCTATAATTTAGTTTTAAATATGCTACTCCCTTCCTAGTAAAAGATTAGCGGTGCGGCGCTTCGCGCCGCACCGCTAATTCTTGGGTTTTAATATTTACTTCTTCCTAGAGCCGATCTTGTCTAAGACGGCGATCGCCTTTTTGACGATCGCGTCTGGAAGTGGCACATAACCGAGTTCCAAACCCATTGTTTGACCTTCGGTTAAGCCCCATTTCAAGACATCCTTCAACGCTTGGGACTGTTTTGGATCGTCGTACTGCTGGTAGGCTAGAACCCAACTGTAGGTGACGATCGGATAGGCGTTAGCCGTATCTGGATCGGCGACAGAGCCACGCAAATCTTCGGATAATTGGATCGAGGCGATCGCTTTAGCCGTAGCTTCTTCAGTCGGAAGCGTAAACTGTCCCGCTTTATTTTCGAGCGCAATCGTATTGAGTTTCAATTGCTTGGCAAAAGCATATTCAACATAACCAATTGTTCCTTCTCCTTGCTGAATTTGGGCGCTGATGCCTGAATTATCTTTAATACCAACGCCTGTCTTCCAATTGACGTTTAACCCAGTTCCTACCTCGCTCTGCCATTCGGGGCTAATGGCGCTGAGGTGAGCCGTAAATGCAGCAGTCGTTCCACTACCATCGGAGCGATGAATTACATTAATTGGCATATCTGGGAGAGTAATGCTTGGATTAAGCGCGGCGATCGCGGGATCATTCCATTTCTTGATTTTTCCTAAAAATATGGCTGGTAGAACTTGTCTCGATAATTTTAGTCCCGAATTTGCTACTGGGATGTTGTAAACGACGGCAATGCTTCCCGCCACCGATGGAATGAGAACCACACCGCGATCGACATCAGCTATTTCTTTGTCAGTTAAAGCTAATTCACTTGCCCCAAAATCAACCGTCCCCGATAGAAATTGCTGAATTCCTGCGGCACTGCCTACAGGCTGGTAACTGATTTGAATATTGGGATTTTTTTTGTTGTAATCTTTAAACCAACGCAGATAGAGAAATGCTGGAAAGGTAGCTCCAGCGCCATATAGAGAGATTTTAGGTGAATCACTAGCAACTTGGCTAGCTGGCGGATTAGTTTCAGGAGTTTGTGAGGAATCTGCTTTGGGATCGGGAGGCTTTCCCTGACAAGCCTTAAGCGCGATCGCCAAGGGAATGGCTGAAATCAACAAAAGTTTGCGACGAGTTGAGACAAATCTAGATAACACAAGTAACCTCGCTCTTGGCGATCTTCATAAAGCTAGTAGCTAGGCAAGAGAAACATTAGAACCCGAAAAAGCTGAGGCGCACGCTGCGATTGCGCCTCAGCTTTTCGGGTTCTGGGTTTTATTTCGCCGAACTACTTCAACGCAATATTACGTTAAAAAGGTAAACACTTGGTTATCTCATGCGATCGCGCGTAAAAATCCTAGCGGCAATGCTAAGAGTCAAAATCAAACTGACTAATACAAGCGCAGCCGTCCAAGCTAAAGCTTGATGGTTGGGGTAAGGAGACAGGGCAAAGTTATAAATCAGCACTGACATAGAAGCAACGGGTTTCCACAATCCATTTAAGCCATATTGCGAGAATAGCGCTGTAAATAATAATGGGGCTGTCTCTCCAGCAGCACGAGCGATCGCGAGAACTATTCCCGTAACTATTGCGGGCGATGCTGCGGGAAGGATGAGAAATGCGATCGCTTGCAGTGGACTTGCGCCTATTGCAAGCGCCCCAACGCGCAGTTCTGGATCGACAGATTTTAAACCCTCTTCCGCAGTTCGTAAGGTTATCGGTAACATGACTACCGCTAGAGCTACGCCTCCAGCGATCGCTGAAAACGATCCTGTTGTGAGCACGACTAAACCGTAAGCGAATAGACCGCAAAGAATTGAGGGAATTCCACTCAAGATTCCATTAAAAAAGCGAATCCATTGCGATAAAATTTTGTCTCGTCCAAATTCAACTAGATAAATTGCAGCACCAATCCCCAAAGGAGCGCTCAACCCAGTTGCAATTCCGAGCATTATTGCAGTTCCCACAATCGCATTACTAAAACCACCTCCTAATTCCAAAGGAGGTGGCGGTAATTCGGAAAAGGCATCGGCATCAAAACGGGTCAGCCCGTTTGCAATCAAGCTAAAAAGAATCGAACCAAATGCCAAAATCGCGATCGCTGTGCCCAAATGTATCGCAAAAGTCAACAGAAATGATCTGATCTTGCGCCTTAGAAGGTTTGACTCCCATCGTTGAACCTGCCGAATGACTTGGCTATGAGGTCGTTGTAACCGATTCAGGCGAGTGATTTGTTGTGATGCAGATTTTGCGATCGCATGAAGAATCTCACGAAAGATTGCATAAAAGAAAGTTAATTTGACTTTCTCTTTAAGTAAATGTAAGTTACCGATGAAAATATTAGCGGCAATATTTACAATTAGTGTTAATACCATCAAAACCAATGCTGCATAAAGTAGAGCTGATATTTGCATTCCTCTAGCTTCGGTAAATTGATTGGCTACTAAAGCGGCAATCGTGGAGCTAGGAGCTAGCAAAGACCATTGAATTCGGTCTGCATTGCCAATCAGCATTACCGCAGCCATCGTTTCGCCAAGTGCTCGACCGAGCGCAAGTACCGCAGAGCCAGCGATCCCAGACATACTTGCAGGAATCGCAATTCCCAAGAGAAACTCCCAACGGTTAGCTCCGAGTGCGGCGGCTCCTAGGCGCAATTCCAATGGAACTGAGGCGATCGCTTCCCTCGACATTGCCACTATGATCGGTAAAATCATCAAGGTCAATACTAAAATAGTCGGCAATAGCGATCTATTTGAGGGAGCAGTACTAAAAAAAGGAACCCATCCCCAGTTCTGATGCAACCAGTTCGTGAATGGTTTAATTGTAGGAATTAGATAGAAAATCCCCCACAGTCCATAAACAACGCTTGGTATGGCTGCGAGTAATTCAATCGCAAAGGAAATCGGAACGCGAATTCCTTTGGGAGAAATATCTTCATTTAAGAAAATCGCAATACCAATGCCAATTGGGATTGCTAAAGCGATCGATATTAGCGAACTGACTAGAGTTCCGTAAATATGCGGCAAAATACCATATATCCCTCTTATGGGATTCCATTCTTTCGTAAATAGAAATCCCAATCCAAACTTTTGCATTGCTGGGATAGCGGCAATGGCAATCTCGATCGCGATCGCTCCGACAAGAACAAGAATCGCGATCGCCATTCCTTGCACCACCCATTTGAAGGCTAAGTCAAGCCAGAGGGAGCTTTTTTTACGTGTCAAAAATTTGTGGGTAGGTAACTCAAGCACGACAGAGATCTGAGCTCAAACGACCTTCGCAAGTCGCTCGCTCTGAAGAACTGAGGTCTTCCATTTTTACATCACGTCTTAACACCATCCCGTTATGACTTGAGATAAAACGCGGAAGCTCGTCAAATTTGATCAGCTGCAAGGTTCTCATGTCATAGGTTGTATAGGTAGTCAGGGCTGGTGATGAAAAGTTAATATCCATCACGGTTATAGATTTTCTGGGTGGTAATCGGCTATCGAGATACGGACGAGGACCAGACCCTAGAATCCCCATGTGTAAGAGTTGCAGCTTACCCTTGTGTGCTGGGTAATAGGCATGATCGTGACCGCTGATATAAGTATGAACCTGATTTCGCTCTAACATAGCTTGCAACTGTTCGGTATTTGACATTACTTCACCGGGTTCGTTTCGTCCCACGGCAACTGCATAAAGAGGCAGATGTCCTAGCAAAATCTTAATCTTGGCAGCCTTGGCTTCTGGACTTTGAAGCGCTTTCTCAACCCATTGCAGCTTATCCTTAGGAATGAAATCAGAAGAACCGTCCCAAGCTAAAAAGAATACGTCCTTGTATTTGAACGTGTAGTAAAAAGGGAATTCAAAGCGGTCTACAAATTCTACGCCAGAGTTGTGGGTCGGATCGTTCCAAAATTTTGATGCGACTTTTCGTTCAAGATCGAATAGAAACTTGCCAGATAGGCTACGAGCGCTCGATGCATCGTGATTGCCAATCGTAAAGCCGTATGGCAATTTAGCCTTGCGTAACGGTGCGGCAACGCGATCGTCAAAGCTTGTCCACATTGCTTTCATTTGCTCTTCGGTTAATGAAGGGAATTGCCCTGCAACCATATCCCCACTGCAAACAACCATATCTGGCTTCCAGAAAGGAATCAGCGCCAAACCATTATCCACTTCAGGATCGTAATCTGTCGAGCCATAAGAGCTATTAAGATCGCTAATCACCACAAGACGAACATCACCCTTTGGCGGATTGTAAAGTCCTTTTGAACCAACACTGTCAACGAGCGCTTTTGTCGCTAGAGGCAATGGTTCATCTTTAACGACAGATGAGTCTGTCTTTGGCTTTTCCGTATTTTGATATTCGTTTTTCTGGCTTTCAGTTAATGTCGTAGCGCTCGTATTCGGGGTAGGCTTAGAAGCTGAATCGGTTTGACAAGCATGGAGTGCCAACACAATGGCAAGCCCAGCTAGAGTGCCAAGAAAAATTCGTAGCAGCGATCGCCAAAAGTGCATAATTTAATCGAAAGCTCGGAGCGAACTATTTGAGATATCTAAATAAACTTAACCACAAAAGCTATAACCTTGCAACATCTATATAATTGGCATAATTAGCTTTTGCTGCTTACGGGCTAAGAACTTGCCGCGAATACTGAGGCGATCGCTTACTGCGCCGTATCATCGGTCAACTCGCGCCGAGAGCTATCCCAAATTATTGAAGAGTGGAATGATTGCTATGGCAATATACCTGCCCCTGCAATGCAACTGTTGAAGGTGGTGGAATTGAAGTTAAGACTTGCTCCAAATTAAAGTGCCAAAGGTTTCGACTTCGCTCATCCATCGAGACCGATGGATGAGCGAAGTCAAAATGCACCTTTCCAAAGTTGAAGCTTAATTAGCGATCGCTTTGCAAATAAAAAACAAAACCCAAAAAGCTGTGGCGCAAGCGCAGCTTTTTGGGTTTTGTTTTTTATTTGCGTACCTAACTATAGGAGAGGCTTTTAAAGCTTGGCAGGATCTGGGCTAATCCTTACAGGAATACTATGCGTATTTAGATAGTCCTTAATCTCGCTAATGCTTAGCTCTCCATAGTGCAACAAAGAAGCCAGCAAAGCCGCTTCGGCTCGTCCATCGGTCAACGCTTGACGAATATGTTCACAATTACCCGCACCACCTGAGGCGATCACAGGGACTTCCACAAGGTCGGCAACTTGACGAGTTAGATCTATGTCATAGCCAGCCTTTGTGCCATCAGCATCCATGCTTGTCAGCAAAATCTCCCCAGCCCCTCGTTTGACTACTTCCTGCGCCCACCACAGTGCATCAATACCCGTGTTTTCACGCCCACCCCGCACATAAACATCCCAACCCATATTTTCAGGATCATCTCTACGCCTTGCATCGATCGCTACTACGATGCACTGATTACCATAGCGATCGCTACTGCGATTGATCAAATCAGGATCGTTAACGGCGGCGGAGTTGATGCTCACTTTATCTGCACCAGCCCGTAGCAATTCACGAATATTGTCAAGATTGCGGACACCACCGCCAACGGTAAGAGGGATAAAGACTTGTTCGGCGGTGCGATAGACCACATCTAAGATCGTGCCGCGATCTTCGTGAGTTGCCGTGATATCCAGAAATACCAGTTCATCGGCTCCAGCTAGGTTATAGACTTGAGCAAGCTCCACTGGATCGCCAGCATCTTTGAGATCAACAAAATTAATCCCTTTAACGACTCGCCCCGCCTTGACATCCAAGCAGGGCAAAATTCTTTTTGCCAGCATCAGCTTTTCTCTAGTTCTTGTTTTAAAAGCACTATACAGCGCCTTGCGCTGTTATAGAACCCAGACAGACTATTGAAAGTGGCGCGAAGCGCCACTTTCAATAGTCTGTCTGGATGGATTAAAAGAGACTTTGGCTGAGCGAAGCCGAAGCCCTTTTTTAAGAGATTTTAAAATCTCTGTGGCGTTAGCCTAAGATTAAATTCACTAAGGTGCGTACCGCAAACCCCGTACCACCTGCGTTGTTATAGCCTGACTCTCGCTCAGTCCAAACTGGACCCGCAACATCAAGATGCGCCCATGCCTTAGTCTTCTCCACAAATTGCTTTAGAAATAAAGCACCTGTAATTGCCCCACCTGCGCGAGAACCCGTATTTTTAAAATCAGCCACGACCGACTTTAATTGATCAAAATAGGGATCTTCAAGGGGCATCCGCCAGAACTTTTCGCCAGCATCTTGAGCGGCTTTAGCGATCGCCCCAGCAAACGCATCATCAATAGACCACATCCCCGCAATATCTTCACCCAAGGCGACCACGCAAGCGCCAGTGAGTGTGGCAAGATCGACGATCGCATCAACGCCTAGCTTATCGGTATAAACAAGGGCATCGGCAAGGGTCAAGCGACCTTCAGCATCGGTATTGTTAACCTCGATAGTTTTGCCATTAGAAGCGGTGAGAATATCTCCAGGGCGCATGGCACTGCCATTAACCATGTTTTCGCAAGTCGCCACGATGAAATGCACTTCGATGTCAGTTGGTTGCAATTTGGCGATCGCTTTAGCGGCTCCAAGGGCTGCGGCTGAACCACCCATATCCGTTTTCATCAGTTCGATACTGCTGCCTGCACCAGTTTTGAGGTTCAACCCGCCCGAATCGAAGGTCAAGCCCTTACCGACGATCGCTAGTTTGCGGCTCGGTACACCGTTGCTGTAAGTGAGATGAATAAACTTAGGTGGAATATCAGAAGCCCTTGCCACAGCTAAAAAGGCTCCCATACCCAAAGTTTCACAATCGGCTTGTTCCAGAATCTTCACGGTGAAATAATTGGACTCGGCGGCGATCGCGATCGCGGTATCAGCAAGGGTAATCGGAGTCACGATATTGGCAGGAGCCGATACTAACTCTCTCGCCAAGATCACACCATCGACAATCTGTTGGGCTTTCGCGATCGCAGGACTGGCTAACTCTGGATTAGTTTCTAAAATCTCAACTTGCTCTAACAAAGAAGGACTGGGATCTTTAGACTTAAACCGTTTGTCCCGATGTGCCGCTAGCAAGACACCCTCTGCGATCGCCTGAGCCGTCAGAGTCGCATCTTGGTTATAGGTTGGCAGAGATAGGGCAAGTTTTTTGACCTTTTCTTTAGCTGCCCATTTGACTGCCGCCGCCGCCGCTTTACGCCAAGTGTCAGCCGTTGCTTGAGCAGAATTACCCAAACCAATCAAAATCACTTTGCGGATGGCAAAGTCAATACCGACGCGCCCACTGACTGTTGTACCCACCTCACCCGTAAACTCAGACTCCGTAATCAAGTCCGTGAGTGTGCAACCAAGAACTTGGATATCTAAATTTTTAAGTACTTCTGACAGAGTAAGGGTCTTTAAACCACTGTTATCTGAATTTTGATCATGGGAATTTGTGAAAACGGCGATCGCCAGAGCATCACCACGCCATGACATCGGAGTGGTTATCGATGGGAGAATATTCATCTGAGATTTAGTTTGTGGACTGTTTCGCTATATTACTTAGGCTACAACCTATTGAGATTTTAAAGGGTACAGAGAAATTTTTGAAAGTGCCGCGAAGCGGCACTTTCAAAAATTTCTCTGGGTTTTATAACAGCGCAAAGCGCTGTAACTGCTATATTACAATCGGTAAGCCAATTACAGATAATTCTGGTTGTCTACCCAATAGCATGATGATTGTGATGCGTAAGCTATCAGAATATGATCTGACTAAGGTATGTTGGCTAATGTCTAAACGTGAGGAGTGACGGACTGAATTATGCGAATTTCTTCCAGTTGGTTGACGCTTGGTGCGAGTTTATCGCTTCTGATTCCAGCTTGGACAGCCAATGCACAAGATTTTACAATTACGCTACGTCCCTACAGTAAGGTGACGCTAGAGCCTGATACAACCACTAAGCTTGTTGCTGCGAATGTCACAAATGAGCCAAAAGATCTCATAAAGGTAGTTGAACCTGAAAAAAATAAGCCGCAAAAAATCAGCTCTTCCACAGAACCTGCACGAGTGATTCCTAGCTCAGCCGCCTCTGATTCGGGAAGGCTTGATGTGGCTCAGCCACTAGTTGTACCAACTACTCCCAGTCAAGTTAGGCTAGACATAACTAAACCAGTAACCCTAGAAGAACTTTTAGAATTAGTCGAGCGCACTAACTCTGATTGGATTCAAGCTCGTATCAATATTGACCGTGCTAGAGCAGCTCTGAGGGAAGCGGAAGCAGGGCGATCGCCAACAGTTACTGGTACTGTCCAATACAGTTATTCTGATTCTGCCCAAGCAAGGCTCAATCAAATTAATAGTGGTAGTAACAATATGGGCATAAATACGGGCAATACAACCAGTAACCCTCTTACAGGCACTGTGGGTATTGATTACAATGTCTTTGACTCAGGCGTAAATGAGTACACCATCCGAGTTGCTGAAAATAACGTGCGTATTGCCGAGTCAGACCTCAATCGCGCCCGCCAAGTACTTCGTTTAGAGGTTGTTACTCGCTATTACACCCTTCAAAATGCCGATGAGACTATTCGTATTCAGACAAAAGCCGTCGAAAATTCTGCGAAAAGCTTAAAAGATACCCAAGCAAGGGAAAGAGCAGGTGTCGGGACTAGGTTTGATGTGCTGCAATCAGAGGTGCAGCTTGCCAATGCCAAGCAAGATTTGCTAAATGCTGAAGCAGCGCAATTGGTAGCGAGGCGAGAACTATCGCGCCAGCTAAATTTTCCAACTACGGTCGAAATTACGGCAGCTGATAAAATTGCCCCTGTAAGCTTGTGGAAGTTGTCCTTAGAGGAGTCAATTGTCTTGGCTCTGAGGAATCGTGCCGAGTTAGATATCCGCAAGTTAGAGAGGGAAGTTGCCCGCGATCGCGCCACGACATCCTTGGCAAGATTGGGCCCTCAAGTTAGTTTGTTTGCCAACGTGAATACCGCTTCAGAGTTTACTAGCGGTGGCGGCATCGGTACTGGCTATCAAATTGGAGCGCGTCTCAATTGGAACCTTTATGATGGTGGTCGCGCCGCTGCCCAAGTCGATCAGTTTAAAGCCGATCAAGCTCTAGCAGAGAGCCGATTTGAAAAGGATGCTCGTCAAGCTCGCTATGACGTGGAAGAGTCCTTCATCAATCAGCGATCGCGATTTCAACAGATTGAGACAGCAACGATCGCGGTTAGGCAAGCTGAGGAGGCTTTGCGCCTAGCGCGGTTGCGCTTAGATGCGGGAGTTGGTACGCAGCTTGAAGTGATCACTGCCGAGTCAGACTTCACCCGTGCTGATGTTAATCGCGTTCAAGCGATTATTGGTTATAACCAGTCCCGCGCTAACCTTGAACGCGCAGTGAGTGGTTTATAGTCGAAGCCCAATAATCTAGGGGCGGCGCAAAGCGCCGCCCCTAGATTATTGGGAGCTTGGCGATCGCTAAATAGATGGGCAAAAGAAACCTTAAAGCCCAAAAAACTGTAGCGCACGCGCAGCGTGCGCTACAGCTTTTTGGGCTTTGGGTTTAATTACGCTCGCCTACTTATATGTTGTAACTAATTAAGAAGTTGAGGAGTTGATTGAAAGTCATCAGAATCGCTAGCATGGTTTAAAATGCAGACATTCCTATCCTTGATTAGCTTTGTTTCGCATGACCGATCTTGCCCAAGCCGTACTTATGCCATCTGATCAGACTTTTAACCAATTTCGTCAAGCGATCGCCCACAAAGAGTTTTTGATCACAGCGGAGGTGTCACCACCTAAAGGCAGCGATCCTAGTCATATGCTTGAGCAGGCTCAAGTTCTTAAGGGACGAGTTCACGCGATCAATATCACTGACTCTAGCCGAGCCGTGATGAGTATGAGTCCCGTGGCTGCTTCCGTATTAATTCAGCAACGTCTTGGCATTGAAGCTATTTGTCAAATCGCTTGTCGCGATCGCAATCGTATTGCTCTACAGGGCGATTTGTTTGGGGCGACGGCGATGGGAATCAACAATATTTTGGCGCTTACGGGCGATCCCGTCAAAGCGGGAGATTCTCCCAAGGCTAGATCGGTGTTTGACTATGAATCAGTGCGATTACTGCAACTAATTCAAAAACTAAATCAGGGCATGGATGCTAATGATAAGGTGCTACCAAATCAAGGGACGAACCTATTCGCTGGAGCCGCGATCGATCCGCAGTCACCAAGCTGGTCAGGGCTACAAAAACGGTTTGAGCGTAAGCTCAATGCGGGAGCGCAGTTCTTTCAGAGCCAATTGATTACCGACTTTGATCGCCTTGATAAGTTTATGCATCAAATTGCTAATCAATCCGACAAACCCGTACTAGCAGGTATATTTTTGATTAAGTCCGCCAAAAATGCCCAGTTTCTTAATAAATTTGTCCCAGGTGTACAGATCCCCGATCGCATCATTGAGCGCTTAGCTCAAGCAAAGTCACCTTTGCAAGAAGGCATCGCGATCGCGGCGGAACAGATCCAAATCGCAAGACAGATTTGCCAAGGAGTGCATATTATGGCGATCAAAGCCGAGCATTTAATTCCTGAAATTTTAGACCGCGCCGCTATCACCTTATAATTTCAGCGCCGTAGGCGCTGAAATTACCAAAATCTAAAAGATCGGTTAACCTAAAAGAGAACTCTAAATCACATCTATGGCAAGACGTAGATCTTCTTCAACCCTGAATACACCATCCACTGAACCAAAGTCCAACAACGGTACTACTACCAAGTTGGCGATCGCAGGGGCAATCTTCGCGATCGGCATTGGCGTTGGCATTGCCCTTTCTACGCTTAACCCCACACCGCGCACTGTTGACGCGATTCGCTTAGACAATCTCGCTCCTAGCCGTGATTTTTGCAACAACTATGGCGCATCGGCAATGGTGATGAGCAGCAGGGTTTATGTGACACTTAACCCATTTAATGTATTTATCAGTCAAGCTGAGCCTGTCCCAGGCTGTGTAGTTTTGCCCAACAACTGGAATGTACTACTGCAAAAAAATGTAATCAAAGAATCTGATATTCGGCAATGTAAGGACAGAATGAATACCTTTGGATTCACAGGCGATCTAGAAAAGTCTCCTAAGGTTGATTGCATTTATGAAAGTAAGGATGCACCCGAAAAGTTCACTAATGGATTGCCCATTGCACCTAGTCCAACTCCTCAGCCCTAAAGAATTGCTGAGCGAAGTCGAAGCCACGTAAGCTTAGCGTGATAAATCAAAACCCAAAAGAGAGAGGCGGGGCGGGGCCGCCCCACGGGGTTTTTTGGTTTTTTTTGTTAAAAGAAAAGGTAAAGACCACCTCTCCAAATGGGAGAAAAAGGCATTTTCTGCACATCATAATCCAAGAAAAAAATAAAAAAGCAAGCTGCTTGAGTAGGGCTTCCAAATTCATCACCAAGAAAGTAATAGCGATCGCAGTTTCCGAAGTATTTGCCAACTTGGTCATCACGCGGTCTAAACTGAACCTTCGCTTCGCCTGTCCAAACTTACCTTCAATTTGATTGCGAATCTTGGCATCTTCGAGGGTTTGCTTACGAATAGCTGCCAAATCATCAGCCACAGGTCTACCCAGAGGTGGAGCCGTAATCCGAA
>JBBQRB010000032.1:0-19902 GCA_038215315.1 Pseudanabaenales cyanobacterium | reverse complement strand
TAGGGCTTGCTGAAAAAGTCTACAGAGAGAATTTAGAGGCAATACAGCTTGAAAAATTGTATTTTGTCGCGTATTTCCCCAATTTACCCATCGATTTTCCATGGAAGTGCAAGGGTTTTGAGCCTCTAGACGCTTTAACCTTGCACTTGTTTGGGCAAAGTAAGCTCGAAACCATTGGCTATCATAGCTCTTGTACTTATTCAGCAAGCCCTACTTACTCGTAAAAAACCCAAATAGAGAGGCGGCGCTGAGCGCCGCCTCTCTATTTGGAGTTTAGCGCAAAGCGCTATATGACGCGATCGCCTAAGAGGTAGCCTTGACATTATTAGGAAGATTTCCTGTGAGGCTTTGGAAATAAAGAAAACCTGCCGAAATTAGGAACGTGAAATAGGCGATCGCTTGTCCTAGAAATAGGCGATCGCGGAAGCCGAACATTGCTTTGAAAAGGATTGCGGGAAATTGATTGTCAGGAAAAATATCGTGAACATCCCATACTAAGTCGCCTAGCAAACAGGAACTTAAGGCAGCATCACTAGGAAAACAGATAGAAGTTTGTGAAAGTTCGGCATAGGCGGCGATCGCTTTATCCAGATGCCCAATTGCGCTGATCACTAAGCCCGCAACGATCAGTAACAAGAATATTCCCATCGCTTGAAAAAAGGCTTTGAGATTGATGCGGATGCCAAATTGGAAGAGCGCAGTACCAATCGCAATGGCACTAACTAAACCCGCGATCGCACCGACAATTGGTACAATTCCCGCTTCCAGCTTTGCCGAAATGAAGATCACTACCTCGAAACCTTCGCGCAATACTGCAATCAGTATCAGGGTAAAAACTCCCCAACCCGCACTTTGTTCATTAGCGATCGCCTTGCCAATTTGTCCTTCGATTTCGCCCTTGAGTGCTTTGGCATTTTCGGTCATCCATACCAACATCCAACTCAACATGACGATCGCGGTTATTCCCAAAACGCCTTGCCATAATTGTCCGTAAAAAGCAGCTTGAGCAGGTTCTGTATTTTCCACTTGTTTGAGAAACCAGTTCAGCAATATCCCCACGACAAAACTCGCCAATACTCCCACACCAATGCCGCCAAATACCCAAGGATTAAGCTCACTGCGATCGGCTTTTTTGAGATATGCCATCACGATTCCTACGACCAGAGCCGCTTCGACTCCTTCACGTAAGGTAATCGCAAAAATTGGTAATGCTGCACTAAAATCCATAAAAGTTCCTTTTAAAATATGATGTCCCGATAAATTTCGGACATCGACAACTCGATATTTACTGAATCCAGCAAAATTGATTGCTCTAAATTATCAAAATCGCTAAATAACCAACCTTGCGCTTGCTTGCTATAGCGTTCTACTAAAGGTTCATTTTGTCTAACTAATAAATACTCACAAAAATTAGGGATAGAGCGATACATCCGAAATTTGTTAGTGCGATCATACTCCTCCGTTGATGGCGAGAGAACTTCTACAATTAAAAGTGGATTTAAGACTTCATCCTTGCGATCGCCATTGAGTTGTGGTCTACTATCAAAGATCATCGCATCTGGATACACTCCACAGTGATATTCTGGAATCCATAGCCTTAGCTCACTATTAATAGCTACAAATTGGGTATCGCGTAACAGAAGTCTTAGAAAGAAGAAAATATTTCCTATAACCAAACTGTGGTTGAGTGTTCCCCCAGTCATCGCAATAATTTCTCCATCATGGTATTCACATTTCTCTTCAGAAGTTTCAGCGATCGCGTGATATTCATCGAGACTGTAGCGGCGCTCAGTAGTGGCAATCATGGAGTTGTACGCGAATTATCAAGACAACGATTATATTTTACCGCGATCGCAAACAACAATCGAAAACAATGGGCTTAAGCCCATTGCCTTATTAACAAATCTTGCAAAACAAGCAATCATAGAGTTTAATTTATTGAAGATAGCTAAACCATTAGATCCGTAAATGAAAATCTTTGTTTATCACACGCCTGAGTTAGTACCTAATGAAGGAAATCCAGACTGCGCGATCGCCGTTGATATTTTGCGAGCCACCACAACGATTGCCACTGCTCTGGCAGCAGGAGCTGAAGGCGTACAAGTGTTTTCTGACCTTGATGAATTGATGCGTGTCAGTGAGGAACATCCGCCAGAGTTAAGAATTCGGGTCGGTGAGCGTAGGGGTAAGACAGTTGAAGGCTGCGATTTGGGGAATTCACCTTTTGACTTTACGCCTGATGTGGTGAAAGGTAAGCGGATTTTTATGAGTACCACTAATGGCACGCGATCGCTACAAAAAATCCAAAATGCTAAGAGTGTATTAGCTTGCGCGATGATTAATCTCGGCTCAGTTTTAAAATATCTCCGCGAGACTAAGCCCGAAACCATTTGGATTGTGGGTTCAGGCTGGGAAGGGAGTTACTCGCTCGAAGATACAACTTGTGCGGGTGCGATCGCGGCTAATCTCGAAAATGAGGCTGAATTTGGTAACGATGAGGCAGTGGCGGCGGCATCTTTATATAAGGGTTGGAAGGGTGAAATTGAAGAATTATTTTACCAAGCCAGCCACGGCAGACGCTTATTAAGCCTTGACGGAGCTGAGGACATTGCCTACTGTGCCAAAATTGATGTCGTTGATGTACTTCCTAAGCAATCTAGTACAGGTTTGCTAGTAGCGGCTTAGCTTAAGAGCCTTCGGGCAGATTTTAAATAATTATTTCTTTTGCTATGCCTTCTTTGCTATGCTCTCCATCTACCGATTATCTAACGCAACAAGTGGCACATATCGCCAATCTTACTACTAAGTCACAGGTTCTTACACCACCGCTCAAATGGGCTGGTGGCAAGCGATGGCTCGTCCCACATTTGCGAAAAACTTGGCAAATATATCAGGATTATCGCCTAGTGGAGCCTTTTTGTGGCGGTTTAGCGATCGCCTTAGGTTTGCAGCCAGCACAAGCATTGCTCAATGACATCAATCCCCATGTGGTTAACTTTTATAAATGTTTGCAGAAAGGATTGAAATTAGAAATTGAAGTTCAGAATGAGCGAGAGTTTTTCTATGCTCAAAGGACAGAATTTAATCGTTTAATCGAAACTGGAAAGTCAAACACCCCAAAGTCTGCTCAACTGTTTTATTACCTCAATCGCACTGGCTATAACGGTCTCTGCCGATTTAATCGTAATGGTGGCTTCAACGTTCCCTTTGGTAGACATAAGACTATTAATTACACAAAGGACTTCTCGGCTTACAAATCCATCTTTGCTAAATGGAAATTCACTAATTTGGATTTTGCGAAAATAGATATCACCGCTCATGATTTTATCTACGCCGATCCTCCCTACGATGTTGAATTTCGACAATATGCAAAAAATGGATTTGAATGGTCTGAGCAGGAACGTCTAGCATCTTGGTTGTCTAAGCTTGATTGCCCTGCGATCGCCTCTAACCAAGCTACTGAGCGCATTCTTTCTCTTTATCAAGATCTAGGCTTTGAGGTAGAAATTCTTGATGCTCCGAGGCGAATTAGCTGTAACGGAAATCGGGTTGCGGCAAAAGAAATGTTAGCCTATAGAGGCTTAGATAAAGGTTTGAGACTGTTATGAGTCTGAGGAATACAGAAACAGGTGCAGTACTAGAGCAAATGGTTTTGCATTCTCTAATTTATGGCGGCTATCTCTACCAATCGCAGCAATATATCGGTAGTCGTCCAGGGGGTGGAAAACATATTGTTGATGTAGTTGCCAATCGCGGCGATCGCAATGTGTTGATCTCCCTCAAATGGCAACAGGTTGGCGGTACAGCCGAACAAAAAGTTCCCTTTGAAGTAATTTGTCTCATGGATGCGATGGCACAGAACCCCAGCTATCAAAAGGCTTATTTAGTGTTGGGTGGTGAAGGCTGGACTTTGCGTGAGTTTTACACTTCGGGAGATTTGCAGCGATATATTCCCTATGGCGATCGCGTTGAGATTATTACCTTTGAGCGATTCACGATGAAAGCAAATACAGGCAAACTCTAACCAAAATCAGATTGTTATGGCGCGGCACTGGTCAACTTTAGCTACTTTTGATCACAAAATGTTGCTTAACCACATCAAGCTTGGTGCATCGCCAATAGTCGATATGAGAAACAATTAATTGCCCCGATGAATTGAGTGTCAAGTCACTCCATCCCGTCACACTAATTCTTGGCTTCCAAGGTAGCGGCGCATCCCAACTCATTGTCCATTCCGTTTTGATTAGGTTTTCATTACTGGCAAGATCATGAAGTTCTAGTTTGAGATTTTTAAACCAAAAAGTAATGAACCCAATCATTTTTTGATATTGTTGAATGCCGCGAAAGTTATAGACAGGATCTTTAAAATAGACATCTTCGCTATAGATGCTATAGGTTTGCGCTTCAGGGAATTTCGCGTAATCAGCTTTGATGATGTCGAGAATATTAGTGGTTGAGTTTGGTGTTGTAGTCATAATTGGCGATCGCATTAAAAATCTATGATAGCTGTCGCATTGCGGCAGTTATCATGGATATCCTGCACAATTAATTTTGGAGCAGACCATGTGGGCTAGTGCGATCGCCACAGTTCTTTGTTGCTCCTGTTTAGCCCCAGCCCAATATACTAAGTAGCCAAGCATAATTAAACCCAAAACCCAAAAAGCTGTAGCGCACGCTGCGCGTGCGCTACAGCTTTTTGGGTTTTAAGGTTTCTTTCGCCCACATACTTACTACTCACCGATAAGGCGAAAGACAGATAGGGTGTCACACATTTTGTTGATTTGATTGCAGACCCGATCAAATTGGTGGCGATCGCTAATATCAATACTGAGGTCAATAATTGCAGCTTTGCCAGTCTTGGTCTGCACATTAGCGCGCCGCACATTGATTTTATTGTCTGAAAGACGGGTTAAGATATCTCGTAAAACTCCTACGCGATCAATCGTTTCTACGCGGATATCAATGGGATAGGTCAAAGGATGATCATGTTCCTTTTGCTGATTCCAAGCGACATGGAGCAAGCGCTCACTGGGAATACTCACGAGATTATTACAGTCATTGCGGTGAATCGTAATGCCACGGTTACTACCTAGCGCCACAATTCCTGTAATTGTCTCTCCTGGCAGGGGCTTGCAACAACCTGCGATCGAGTAGACCATACCTTCCAATCCCAAAATTGGTGATTTGGAATTGTGATTATGTTCATGGCGGGATTCAAACTTATGAATATGTTGAATCTCTTTTTCACCATGCTGATGCTCTCTGATTTTATTGACTACAGCGTTAACCGAAGTCTCGCCATAACCAATTCCCGCTATCAAGTCTTCCACATTATGATAATTGCAGCGTTCGGCTAGCTTCTGCATCTGATCGGATTTGAGTAGAGCTTCTAGCCCATTTTTGCCCAATTCTTTTTCTAAAGCGTTGCGACCGAGGGCAAGGTTTTCATCTCGTCGCGATCGCTTAAACCATTGTCTAATTCGACTTTTAGCCGAACTAGTCGCGACAAAGTTAATCCAATCAATACTGGGGTGGGCATTATTTTGCGTCAGAATTGTGACAATATCGCCATGTTTAAGAGCGCGTTGCAATGAAACCATTGCATTATTGACTAAGGCTCCCGAACAATGATTGCCGACTTCAGTGTGGACACGGTAAGCGAAGTCTACAGGAGTCGCCCCGCGAGGCAGACAGTAAACATCACCTTTAGGACTAAAAACATATACTTCGCTATCAAATAAATCTTCTTTGACGCTATCAAGATATTCTTGAGGATCATTTAGCTCGCGCTGCCATTCTACTAACTGACGCAGCCAAGTAAATTTTTGATCATCGCCCTTGAGTAGCTTGCTTGTAGAATTGCTCTCTTTGTACTTCCAATGGGCGGCAATACCATAGTCGGCGATATGGTGCATTTCCCAAGTGCGAATTTGTACTTCTACGGGTTGTCCCTTAGGCCCAATCACAGCCGTATGTAGAGATTGATAGCGATTGGGTTTGGGCAAACCAATATAGTCTTTGAATCTTCCAGGAATAGGACAGAAATGATCATGGACAACGGCGAGAACGCGATAACATTCTTCCTTTGTATTTACAATTACGCGCACTGCTTGAATATCGTAAATCTCGTTATACTGCTTCTTCTGACGTTCCATTTTGCGATAAATGCCATAAAGATGCTTAGGTCTTCCACTAATATCAACATCTTTAATATCCATTGAGGCAAGGCGATCGCTCAATATCTTAGTAACTTCTACCAACTGTTCTTGACGGCTCTCACGGGTCTCAGCGACCAGAGATTCCATCATTTGATAGGGTTCTGGCTCAATATATTTAAATGCAATATCCTCTAGTTCCCACTTGATTTGCCCTAATCCAAGACGATTGGCAAGGGGTGCAAAAATCTCTCTAGTTTCTCGCGAAATTAATATTTGCTTTTCAGGACGTAAATGTTGCAGAGTTCGCATATTGTGCAGTCGATCTGCGAGCTTAACAATGATCACGCGAATGTCTTGCGCCATTGCCAAAAACATTCGGCGAAAGTTTTCAGCTTGACTTTCAGTTTTACTTTCAAAGCTCAGCTTTGATAACTTAGTGACTCCTTCGACTAGTTGACGGACTTCCTTGCCAAACATTTCTTCAATCTGATCGCAAGAAACTTCAGTATCTTCGACCACATCATGCAAAAAACCCGCGGCAATCATGGCATTACTACCGCCCAAATCCTTTAATATGTTTGCTACAGCAATCGGATGCAAAATATATGGCTCACCCGAAGCGCGACATTGACCATCATGCAAGCGATAGGCAAAGTCTAGGGCGCGACAGACCACATCTCCATCATCGAGACTTTCCCCATTCTTCGATTTATCCCAACAACATCTCAGCCAGTCAGGAATAGATGCATCTATTGCCTCAATGCATCCTTGAGATGGGTTGTTGCCTTTGTTATTAGCAAATCCCACCTGTTGACCTAGATGCTCCACTGAACTTTCAGCTAATAATGTCATCGGAGTCATATATTCAGTCGCCCTAGCAAAGATATTAATTCAGGTTTTGATAACCTTATTTTAAACTGTACGCCATTCAAATTGTTTTTTCTCTAAAGTAACGTAATTAAATTGCTATAGCTGTCGTCTGCCTTGTTAGGACATAAAACCCAAAAGAGGGTGGCGGCGCGGTGCGCCGCCGCCCTCTTTTGGGTTTTGATTTGTTCTGATAAGTAGGCAAGCATAATTAAACCCAAAACCCAAAAAGCTGTAGCGCACGGGCAGCGTGCGCTACAGCTTTTTGGGTTTTATGGTTTCTTTTGCCCACATACTTATAAGTGGCGACAGCTACATATGCGATTGTTCAGTACTAGCACAGCAATTTAAATAAAACTTAAATATGATTCGGCGGGCGAAGTCCGCCGAATCATATTTAAGTTTTAAGCGTAAAGCCCTGTAATTATGAATTATAAAAAATATGGATGATCACGATATTTGGCATAAAAGCCTACCCGAAAAATTAAAGCAACTAATGCAGCTTGCAAATGTGCCTAGCCTGCGATCGCTAAGCAATAGCACAGGTATATCCAGAAGGGCGATCGACAAACTCAGGGCTGGTAAAGCCTCTGACTTAAAATACGCTGATCTTGATCAACTAGCCCTAGTTTTGCAGATTGACTTAGCGCAATTAATTAAAGATTTTATTGAAAATCAAACAGAGTCTTTACCCATACAAGATTCTCCGCAGAAAGTTAAATCAGAAATTCAAGATTTGCGCCAAGAATGTCAATACTTACAACAAAAATTAGAAAGACAAGCCCAAGAATTGCGATCGCAGTTTGAGCAGGAGACAATTCAACAGTTAGAGTCTCTGATTTTGCAACTGCCTTCCGCAGTCTATGCCGCTCAAAATAATCCTCAGATGCTAGCCAAAAATATTTTGCCTCTGCTGCGTCCCTTAGCCCTACTCTTACAAAAATGGGGAATTCAAGCGATCGGGGCTGTCGGCGCGGAAGTTGACTATGCCCCCCAAAAACATCAGTTAATTGAGGCAGGTACACCCATATCTCAAGGCGATCGCGTTGTTATTCGGTATGTTGGCTATACCCAAGGCGAGAAGCTGCTATATCGCGCAAGAGTCGCCGCAACCCAGAGAGGCTGATTCGTCCGCGAAGCGAACCAATCAGCCTCTTTGGGTTCAAGGTAATTAGACTGGAGAAACGCTATAGAATACTCTAGAAATTAATTATCGCAATATATCAATGACTGGTACTAAGCTTTACGAGGGCAAAGCCAAGATCCTGTTTACAACAGACGATCCGCATATTTTGCTGTCAAGATACAAAGATGACGCAACGGCTTTCAATGCTCTTAAAAAAGGGACAATCGCCAACAAAGGCGAAATGAACTGTGCGATCGCCTCCCATATTTTTCAATATTTAGAAGCGCAAGGTATCGCCACTCACTTTATTAAGCAAGTCTCACCCAACGAGATGCAAGTCGCCGCCGTCAAAATCTTAGCGATCGAAGTAGTAGTCCGCAACATCGCCGCAGGTAGTATTTGCAAGAGACTAGGATTAGAACAAGGTCAAAAACTTAAAGAACCTCTAGTCGAATTTTTCTATAAAAATGATGATCTAGGCGATCCTCTAATTACTGAAGCCCACATCGCGATGCTAGACCTTGCCACTCCCGAACAGGTAGCCCAACTTAAAAAACTAGCCATAGAGATCAATTCCCGTTTACAAGTATTTTTTGATAAATGCAGCTTGACCTTGGTGGACTTCAAGGTGGAAATTGGCGCTAATGTCACTGGAAAACTTTTATTAGCTGACGAGATTAGCCCAGACACCTGCCGTCTATGGGATCAAAATATTGACGATCCTAGCGATCGGATCATGGACAAAGACCGCTTCCGACAAGACCTTGGCAAGATTACTGAAGCATACCAAGAAGTCACAAAGAGAGTTTTATCTGTGGACATTTCAGCCCATTCCTAGCAATATGGTGGTATTGAAAGTTATAGTAATTTATTACTAGTTTTAGAAACTTTCTAGGTTGCTCTGTTCGTCATCATTTTCTGAACAAAAAGTTTTCTCTTAAAAAATTCTGTAGGTGTTTGGAAGACTCTATGCGTATAAACTTGCTCGTAATTACAGCCCTTGCCACTAGCACATTACTGACAAACCCCTTGCTAGCAAAGGCTGAGTCCGCAAAGCAAGAGATTGCTCAAACGCCAACTTCACCAACGACTGGCTCGCCCACTCCCCAACCCAATCTGCCCATTCCGCCGTCTACTGAGCCTCCCGTTTTCACATTGCCGCCCACAACTCCCGCAGCACCTGCTCCCGCAGAGACCCAAGTGCTAGTTGGAGAGGTGGTGATTAAACCGCCTGAAGGTCAGCCTGCTATACCTCCAGAGTTAGAAAAGCAGATTTACGATGTAATCTCGACCAAACCTGGTAGCACCGTTACTCGTACACAGTTGCAATCCGATATTAATGCTGTGTTTGCGACGGGCTTTTTCTCCAACGTACAGGCTGAACCTGAAGATACTGACATTGGCGTGCGCGTCACTTTCTTTGTATTGCCTAACCCAGTATTAAAGGCTGTAACCACCGAAGGCACGCAGGTGCTCGAAAAGGATGTGATTGATCGCATCTTTGGCTCGCAGATTGGCAAAATCACCAACCTCAAGGATGTTCAAACCAGTGTCAAAGAATTAGAAAAGTACTATCAAGACAGAGGATTTGTACTGGCTCAGGTTGTTGATATCAAAGCTTCTCCAGAAGGGGTGATCAATTTAGTTGTCTCTGAAGGGGTGATTGAGGGTATCCAAGTTGCTTTTATCAATGAGGATGGTAAAACCCAAGATGCTGAAGGTAAACCAGTCACAGGTACTACCCGTGATTTCATCATTACTCGCGAATTGACCATTAAAGAAGGTGAAATTTTTAACCGAAATACGATCCAGAGTGACCTGCAAAAGGTATTTGCTCTTGGATTGTTTGAAGATCTCAATATTGGGTTAGCTCCAGGCACTGACCCGCGCAAAGTGGTGGTCACGGTCAATGTCAAAGAGCGCAACACAGGCTCGATATCGGCGGGTGCTGGTTTAAGTTCATCCACGGGGCTATTCGGTACGGTCAGCTTTCAACAGCAAAACCTTGGTGGCAACAACCAAAAGCTAGGGCTAGATATTCAGGTTGGTGAGCGAGAGTTACTGTTTGACCTCAACTTTACCGATCCTTGGCTTGCTGGCGACCCTAATCGCACCTCTTTCACCGCCAATATTTTCAACCGTAGCTTATTCAGCTTCATTTTTGATGAGCCAATTGGTATTGATGATCCAAATACTATTGGTGTTATTGACAATATTAGCCCTCGGATCAATCGTCTCGGTTCAGGCTTCAGCTTTTCACGACCTCTAGGTGTAGCGACAACTGCATCCTTGGGGCTGCGATATGAGCGCGTCACCATCACCAACAGCAATAACAATCAAGTTACGGCGACCGATTCCCTCGGCAATCCCCTCTCGGCTAGCGGCACTGGTCAAGATGATTTGTTATTGCTGCAATTTGCTTATGCGACTGATCAGCGCGACAACCCAATTAAGCCATCTTCTGGTTCTGTGTTTCGGATTGCCACCGAGCAGTCAATTCCCATCGGTCTGGGTTCGGTATTTTTAAATAGGGTTAGGGCGAGTTATAGCTACTTTATACCTGTCAACTTCTTGAGTTTTTCTGAAGGAACCCAAGCCCTAGCTTTTAATATTCAAGGTGGTACTGTATTTGGTACTTTACCCCCCTATGAGGCTTTTCAGATTGGTGGCAGCAACTCAGTTCGTGGCTGGAATGAGGGTAAGATCGGTAGTGGACGCAGCTTCGGTATCTTCTCCGCAGAATATCGCTTCCCTGTATTTAACATTGTTGGTGGAGTACTGTTCTTTGATTATGGTACTGACTTAGGATCTGCTTCGGGTGTACCTGGCAATCCTGCGGGAGCAAGAAATAAGCCAGGTAGCGGCGCTGGCTATGGTATCGGTGTAAGGGTGCAATCTCCTCTCGGTTCCATTAGGGTTGACTATGGCTTAGCATCCAACGGTGGCACTCAGTTCAGCTTTGGTTTGGGAGAAAAGTTCTAGCTATGTATTACCAACAGACGATCGCTGCCCCATTTTCGTTATCAGGAATTGGGCTGCATAGTGGTGAGCAGGTTTCGGTGACCGTCAGCCCTGCACCTCTTGACGCAGGACGTTACTTTGTCTATGGCGACACCAAAATCCCTGCCAATACGGCAGTAGTGTCAGCTTCGCAACTATCGACAGAGCTACGTCAAAACGGAATGGGGGTAAGGACTGTTGAGCATCTACTATCAGCTTTATTCGGGATGGGTGTGCATAATGCTTGTATTGAGCTTGATCGTCCTGAGTTGCCCATCCTCGATGGGTCAGCTTTGCTCTGGGTGGAGGCGATCGCCAAGGTTGGGTTGATCATGCAGGCGGATGGCGATCGCCTAATCGCCTTAGGTGATCCTGTAACTGTGCGGCGAGGCGATAGCTTTGTTACCGCCATCCCTGCGGATAATTTGCGGTTTACCTACGGAATTGATTTTCCCTCTCAGGCTATTGGTGAGCAGTGGTTTAGTTGGTCACCCAAGGTTGAAGAGTTTGGGGCAAGGTTTGCCGCAGAAATTGCGCCAGCGCGTACTTTTACACTTGCGGCTTTTGTTGAGCAAGCTCGCAATGCTGGGCTAATTAAGGGTGGCAGCTTGGATAATGCGATCGTCTGTGATGGCGATCGCTGGCTTAATCCGCCCTTACGTTTTGATAATGAACCCTGTCGCCATAAACTTTTAGATCTCATTGGTGACATAAGCTTGCTAGGATTCTTACCAAGGGCGCATATTATTGCCTATAAAGCTAGCCATAATCTTCATGCTGAATTTGCGATCGCGATCGCAGCTCAAATCACCAGTAGGGCTGGCTGTAACAACTTATAGAAGTTGGCAGATAAGGCTAATCTGCTGCTGCGCCAGTTCTTGAATACTGCAAAATTACTATTTAATATGTCCACCTTGACCGAAGAAACTTCTATAAATTCTACCGATCTCACTGAACTAGATGTTGAGAGGAAGATCGAGAACATTGACAGTGCCGATAGTGTCGCTGTTCAAAAAATTCTGATGATTGAAGACATTCAGAAGCTATTGCCTCACCGTTATCCTTTTTTATTGATCGATCGGATTATTGATTTTGTGCCAAATAAGTCGGCAACAGGAATCAAGAACGTTACTTTCAATGAACCCTTCTTTCAAGGACATTTTCCTGAACGTCCGATCATGCCTGGTGTATTAATTGTTGAAGCAATGGCGCAGGTAGGCGGTATTGTGTTAAGGAATTTACCTGGTATGGAAAATCAACTGTCACTATTTGCTGGCATTGATAAGGTGCGCTTTCGTCGTCCTGTTGTGCCTGGCGATCGCCTCACGATTACCACCGAGTTATTAGTAGCTCGCAAGCGCTTTGGTAAAATGCATGGGCGTGCCGAAGTTGATGGTCAAATCGCCTGCGAAGGTGAATTGATGTTTTCATTAGTCAATCTTTAGGTTTTAGGTATTGCCCTGCACTATCTAAAATCCCTGTAATCCGAGCGATCCAAGCGATCGTAAGTCTAGTGGTCTAACAACCTAGCGATCTAACTTTGTATCAAGCGAGCCAAACCTTTTATGCCTGTGTCTCATGCGCCTGTGTCTGAATTTATTCATCCGACAGCCATAGTGCATCCCGATGCCCAACTCCATCCAACCGTCAAGGTTGGAGCTTATTCTGTCATCGGTGAGCAGGTGAAAGTTGGCGCTCATACTGCCATTGGACATCATGCGATCATCGAGGGACGCACCGAAATTGGCGATCGCAATCACATTTACCCAGGGGCGGCGATCGGTCTGGACTCTCAAGATTTGAAGTATATGGGAGCCGATAGTCTGGTGCAGATTGGCAATGATAACCGTATTCGGGAATATGTCACCATTAATCGCGCCAATGAAGCCCATGAAGTGACCCGTATCGGTAACGGTAATTTATTAATGGCTTATGTCCATGTGGGGCATAACTGCGAAATCGAAGATCGCGTGATTGTTGCCAACGGTGTAGCCCTAGCAGGACACGTACATATTGAATCCCATGCTCGCTTGAGTGGGGTTTTGGGTGTTCACCAGTTTGTTCGCATTGGTCGCCTGTCGATGGTGGGTGGCATGAGTCGCATTGAGCGCGATGTGCCGCCTTATATTTTGGTTGAGGGTAATCCTTCGCGGGTACGCACGCTCAACCGCGTGGGTATTGATCGCGCAGGGCTAGATGAAAACACACAGCAGTCTCTTAAAGCGGCTTTTCGCTTGCTTTACCGTCAAGACCTGACTTTAGTTGAAGCTCTCGAAAAGCTAACTAATTTTTCTGACAATCCTCACATACAACATTTGCGCCAATTTTTGCAAGACTCTATTTCTGGTTCACATCGGCGAGGTCCTATTCCCAGTCGAGTGTAGGATCATAAAAAGCATTAAAAGCTTTTTATAGCTATCGTCAAAAATTAAAGAATAGAGATGCGGCGCGGAGCGCCGCATCTCTATTCTTTAATTTTTGACGATATTCCAGTAGGGAAGCTGCTGATTTGGTTCAATCTTAACTCCGCTTACTCCTTTTTGAGCAAAGGCATACTCTTTGTTTTGCCATAGGGGAATGAATGGAACATCTTCAGCAAGAATTTCTTGAATTCTTAACAACTGTTGCGATCGCTTAGTTCCATCTTCTTCTTTGCGCTGTTGGGCAATTAACTCGTTTACTTCAGGATTATTATAAAATGAACCCTGAAATTGACTACTACCCTCATCACAACGACTTCCTTCTCCTTTATCACATTCCAAAAATGGCTTGATATAGTTGTCAGCATCAAGAATATCAGGAACCCAATCGAGTAGATAGGCGGGATAGACACCTTTATCTAGAAAAACGTAGCCAACCGTATTTTCGACTCGCGCTGTCTTAATTTGGAGGATTTTGCCAATATTCTTCTGAATAGAAGCGCGCAAGGTACTGGCGATTAGGTCGCCATTGCCACCGTATTTGGGTGAGTACCAAATCGTGATTTGGGCTGGCTTCTCGTCAGAGTATCCTGCCTGTTGTAACAACTGACGCGCCATTTGCGGGTTATTCTCCCCATATCGCTGCTTAAACACTGGCTGAGATTCGCTAAAAGTACTGGGGATCAAGCTATAAAGAGGCGCGCGTTGATTAAAAAATATTCTTGACTCTAGCAGCGATCGATCAATTAACGCTGCCAGAGCCTGCCGTACTCGGACATCATCAAGAGGTGGCTGCTGAGTATTTAGCACCATATATAAAATTGTTGCGCCTTGCCCAGAAGCGATCGTCCAGTTATTATCTTTGGCATTAGCTTCTACGCTTTTAATTTGAGTAGGCGTAAGTGTCTGAAAAGCAACGTCAACGGCATTAGTTTTAAAAGCATTCAGCAAGTTGGCGTTTGAAGAAAAGAATTGAATATCTACTCCTTTATTAGCTGGCTTTTTGCCCCAGTAGTCTGGAAAAGCGTCGAGGCGCAGGTAGCTTCCTTCCACAAATTGCGTTACTTGATAGGGGCCAGTACCAATTAATTTATCAGGCAAAAATTGTAATGTTCCCTTCTCTTCGTCTTTAAGAATTCTGTATACTTGGGGCGAGATTGCGGCGGCTCCAGTGTAAGCAAGAAACTTAGGAAAAAACTGTAAAGGTTGCTTTAGCTTAAAGACTAGCTCAGTATCACTGGTCGCAACGATTTCTTTGATCACATCGCTCAATATATATGCGGGCGCTCCTTTGGCACTTATAAAGCGATCTAAAGAAAACTTCATGGCATAGGCATTAAAGTTAGTACGATCATGAAATTTAACGCCTTGACGCACTGGAACTGTATAGGTCAAGCCGTCAGCACTTACTTTGGGCATCTCTGTAGCCAGCTGCGGCACAATCTGATCAGAACCTTCTTTAAAGGTATAGAGCCGTTCGAGAGTGTTGTAGAATACATTGCTAATGAAAAACTCATTGGCATCGGCAGGATCAAGAGTTCTGATTTTGCTAGTTGTCCCTAAAACGATTCTTTCATTAGTGCGATCGCTAATCCCCAACTTAATGACGCTATTATTGATTTTGCCGTTGTTGCAGGCAACTAGGACAGTTAAGGTGATGATGGCGATCGCAAACCAAGTCCCAAAGCGCCGCAGCAAATATCTCATTGATCTTTTTATTAACTTATACAGATGAAAATATACAGTGCTTTGCGCTATGACAAAACCCAGAAAAGTATTTAAAAAGCTTGCGACGCAAGCTTTTTAAATACTTTTCTGGGTTTACAACTGGAATTTGACATTGTGCTAGATTTTCTCATAAGTAGGCAGGCATAATTAAAGCCAAAACCCAAAAAGCTGTAGCGCACGCGCAGCCTGCGCTACAGCTTTTAAGGTTTTTTTTGACTGTCTGCTTAATGCCACTAAGATTTTAAGGTCTCTGCAAAGCTGCACCACGACTTGACCTAATCCGTTGTTCTGAGTGAGGGTCAAGTTTTAGGTTAATGATCTGATGCTTATTACGGCTTATAGGTGAAAACTGAGCTTGCCAATTACTGATGATATGGAAATAATTAACTGCATCTTCTAAACAATACTCATAAATCTCATTGAGAATTGTTTCATATCCTCTTTCTTTACGTAGTACTTTAATACCATTACGGAAAACGTAATATCCTTTGATCTTTTTATATATAGGGATTTCTAAATAAGCAAATAGATTGTTCAGTCCTTGATTGAGATCGTCACGTTGAATAATTCTTTGTAAATCAAGAATTTTAATACTTTCTACTTTCGGAATAAAATCTAGAGCATCAATTCTTTGTTTTAAGCAGAACATATCACTAGTTGAAAGTCCATAACCGATAAAGTATTTGCCTCGTAAACTTTGTAAGTCGCTGAGAATATCTTGAATAATCTTTTTTTCTTGAGTACCTGACTCAATAAATTGAATTTTGATATACTGCTCATTACTATCTTCTAAAATGCGTGTAAGCGTGTAGCCAAATATCTTTTGTACAGTTCCGTTCTTTTGAAAATCACGACACCATTCTAAGTCCAAAAAAACAAGATCGTAAATCGAGCCATCGTAGAAATTATTTGTGTATTGACTCGGAAGTTTGAGTTCCCTTATATACATAAAGTTTGGCTCAGATTTTAAGCTAGCAAATGCAGAATGTTTGATTTGCCAAGCAATGTACTTATACATCCTAACCGTAATGTTAAGTTTGCGATCGCAAACTTAACGATATCCTTAACAATAATTTTGTAGCGCTACATTGTATAAAGCCCAAACTTGGAGACTCTAAATCTATGTCTACTCTTTCTACATTGCCGATTCCTCCATTTTTTAATCCCAATTTAGTTAGTTCTGTGTGGCGGGTTCCTTATCAAGAACGCGCCGAACAAGCAAGAGATTGGGCAAATCAATATGAGATCGCCCCTGCATTAAAGGATCAAAAAAAAGTCTGTTTGTTAGCGATCGATGTTCAGAATACCTTTTGTATTCCAGAGTTTGAGTTATTTGTTGGTGGACGGTCAGGTGTCGGCGCGATCGCGGATAATGTCAGACTTTGTGAATTTATTTATCGCAACCTGCATCATCTCAGTGAAATTGCGGTGACGCTAGATACCCATAGTGCAATGCAGATATTTCACCCAATCTTTTGGATTAACGAGGTAGGCGATCATCCCATTCCTAATGCTACTTCTGTCTCCCTAGAAGATGTGCAGCAAGGTAAATGGAAAGTAAATCCTGCGATCGCCTACAGCTTAAATGGAGGAGACTATGCGACACTGCAACGCCATGCCCTACATTATGTTCAGAGGCTAAGCGATGATGGCAAATATCCTCTAACAATATGGGCTTATCATTCCATACTAGGAGGCATTGGTCATGCCTTAGTATCCTCAATTGAGGAAGCGATATTTTTTCACAATATAGCTAGGCATAGTCAGGCTGACTTTCAGATCAAAGGTGATAATCCTCTCACTGAAAACTATTCAGCGCTCCGCCCTGAAGTGATTGATGGTGTAGATGGCAAGGCGATCGCTCAGAAGAACTCTAGCTTTTTGCAAAAGCTCCTAAAATTCGATGCCATTATCATCGCAGGTCAAGCTAAAAGTCACTGCGTAGCATGGACAATCCAAGATCTGCTTAATGAAATTTTGATTCAAGATTCTCGCTTAGCCAATAAAGTGTATTTGCTAGAAGATTGCACTTCGCCAGTGGTTGTGCCTGATGTGGTGGACTATACGGATCAGGCTGATGCGGCTTTTCAGAGATTCGTGGAAGCGGGAATGCATTTGGTCAAGTCAACAGAACAATTAAGCTTTGAGTAAAGTTAAGGACTTTGCTAAGTGCTGGTCTTACTTGATAGGCTTGCAAAGCAAGCCTATCAAGTAACCAATTTTGATATTTTCACCGCCTACGGCGGTGAAAATATCAAAATTGGTTTCATAACTCAGAACTGCCGAGTTTGAGCGCAAAGCGCAAGGGACAAAGCGCTGTAAACTAAACCATAGCAACTAAATAATCTTTGGGAAGTAAGTCTTTGTTGCAACTCCCAAAAAGTTTGCATACATCAGCATCCCCCAGACGACACCAGTATATGAGAAAACTATTACAGGGTTTACAACATTTTCAGTCATCTTACTTCCCCGCCAATCAGGAACTTTTTGAACAACTCGCGGATGGACAAAAACCGCAAGTACTGTTTATTACTTGTTCTGATTCTAGAATTGTGCCACATCTGATTACCCAATCTGGCGTAGGTGACTTATTTATTATTCGCAATGCAGGGAACTTAGTACCACCCTTTGGTTCGGCTAATGGCGGTGAGGGCGCGGCGATTGAATACGCGATTCATGCTCTTGGCATAGAACAAGTGATCATCTGCGGTCATTCCAATTGTGGAGCAATGAAGGGATTACTGAAGTTGGAGAGACTGCGAACTGAAATGCCACTAGTCTATGAATGGCTTCAGCACGCCGAGTCAACCCGCCGCCTGATCCAAGAAAATTATTCCGATCTAAAGGGAGATGAACTCCTCGCAATCACAATGGCAGAAAATGTGGTCACACAAATTGAGAACTTAAAGACTTATCCTGTTATTCGTTCTAAGTTGCATCAAAATAAAATGGCAATCTACGGATGGCTCTTCGAGATTGAGACAGGTGAGGTTCTATCCTACAATCCTAATACTGACGAGTTTGAAGTTCCACAAACGCTACTATCAAATATTCCTGATGAACTTTATGTAAGTACAAGTGCGCCACCAATCGCTGAGGCTGAAGAAGTTGCCATAGTTAGAAAACATAATTCTGGAAATCTACCCCCGTGGCTCTCTTCGGCTCAAGCCCAACGAATCTATCAAGGTTCTACTAAATAAAGTCAAACGGCGGCGCTAAGGTAGATTGAGAACAAACCCGCCACTAAATTTTTTGTAAAAGCCCCGCGAAGCGGGGCTTTTACAAAAAATTTGGGTTTGGTTTGATCAGAATTTGCTGTAAAGGACGTGCGGGGAAATAATATACCAATCAATGAGGAGAAATTATAATGTCCCATTTTGGCAGAGTTGCAGAAGGTTTCCAAAGATCTTTTTACTGCTGCAAATCCTCAGGCGCAACTTTTATTTTCTTCTCGTAGATTTTGGTGATTAAATGCACAACGATGTCCGCAGATGTCTTTAGAAAGCATTTAAGAATTGCCGACAATCAGATTTCCAAGCATTTTGCGGATTAAAGCCAAGTAAATAAACGATTCTGAGGTTTGCTGATAAAATTCATAATCCTTAGAAAGTCGCACCTTTCCATCTCTCATCAAATCAAAATGCGATCGCCTATATCCACACCTAAAAGCGCGATCGCCCCTTTCCAACCCTAACCGAATCAAAGTGCGATCGCCCATTCCAAAAAATCCGATCTCCTATTTCCCACCTCACCAAATCAAAACGCGATCGCAATATTTACATCTAGTCTTTAGCTATAATATTTCTGGTTGTGCTAGTAAATAGTTAATAATATGACTGTACGCGATCAGCTTATTCAAGAACTTACAGAAGTTCCAGATGAGTTAGTTAAGGTAATGTTAGATTTTTTGCATCGGGTTCAGACTACGCGAGTACATCATCCTCTGGCAAGATTTGCTGGTGTTTTGAGTGATGATGAGGCGGCTGATTTGCAGAAAGTAATTAAAGCGGATTGTCGTCAAGTGGATTTAAATGAGTGGTGAGATTGCCTTAGATACTTCTGTTGCGGTGCGTTTTTTGAATGGCGCTCCTGAAGTTGTTTCAAGAGTTTTGGCTTTGCCAGAAATATATTTGTCGGCGATAGTGGCAGGGGAGCTATTGTTTGGAGCAGAAAATTCAACTCGTGCGTTAAAAAATTTGCCTCGCTATCTAGAGTTTATTGAGGCTTGTGTAGTTGTTCCTATCGAGAGAAGAACGGCTATTATTTATGCAAAAACACGTTTGGCGTTGAAAAAGAAGGGAAGACCAATTCCGATGAATGATGTTTGGATTGCGGCACATTGTTTGGAACGCGGTTGGGTTCTTGTAACTGATGATTCAGATTTTTGATTATGTGGATGATTTGGTTATAGAGCATTGGTAATGTGGAGATCACCTCTTTCCAAATCTCACCAAATCAAAGCGCGATCGCACAGTAGTAAGCATTTGCTACAATACTATCAATGAATTCAGCCGTTTAGCAATTTTCAAGAGAGAGGAAATACTAGAAATGACTACAGTAATTAATAACCATATTGAAATTACTCAGGGTATTTGTGGCGGTA
>JBBQRB010000031.1:0-20042 GCA_038215315.1 Pseudanabaenales cyanobacterium | reverse complement strand
TTCTGTATTTTCTATGCTGCGAAGGAAAAATTCTTGTAAACGCAAATTATTAAAAAGTGCCAAATTCGATGTTAAAACTCTTGGCTTTAATGATCAATATTTTAGGTGTTCCTGCAATCTTCTTTACAGGGCTTTTAGCATTGGAGATCCCTATCGTCCTAGTTTTTGCCTCAGCAAGTGATATTGCAATTTGGTGTTTAGTAGTTACTGGAATTTGCTCTGTAATACTTCCGTTTTTAATAATTAAAGCGGTAATAAATAGTTGGGACAAATATAAGAAAAGTAAATATGCAGATGCAATTAAGGAATATAAGTGGGTACTTTTGGATTTATCTATCCTAATATTTCTCTACGTTGCCACAGGTATAGGCTTATTTAAGAAATAAAGCACTGGTTCTCAAATCCTAACCAAGAAAGCCTCAACCGACAGTAAGTAGGCAAGTATAATTAAACCCAAAACCCAAAAAGCTGTAGCGCACGCGCAGCGTGCGCTACAGCTTTTTGGGTTTTAAGGTTTCTTTTGCCCACATACTTAACAGCATTTTATGAACATAGATAAATCTGAGCCTTGGCATAGAGAAGAAGTTATACAGCATAGCCAGTTGTTAATGTATAGCTTTGAACATTGGACTAAAAAAAGTTTGATTTCAAGTAATACGCGATCGCCTGTTGAGATAGCAAAATCACTATTTAACGCTGATTGTGTCATCGTTTCTCATGGCACGCAAGTTGACCCCATTCTCAACTATGGAAATCAAAAAGCCTTAGATCTTTGGCAAATGGACTGGCTAACATTTATCTCAACGCCATCGCGCTATACGGCTGAGCCAGTTGAGCGCAGTGAAAGGGAACAACTTCTATATCAAGCAAAATCACAAGGCTATATCAGTGACTATCGAGGTATTAGAATCTCCAGTACAGGCGATCGCTTTTATATTAATCAAGCAATTATCTGGAATGTAGTAGACGAAGAAGACAGGTTATGGGGGCAAGCTGCCACTTTTGGTAACTGGGAGTTTGTAAGATAAAAACCAAAAAGCTATGGCGATCGCTACAGCTTTTTTGGATTTATTATGCTTTGCTAGGATTCGTAAATTTAAAGGTCAGTATAGAAATGACAAAAATAATTAAGAATAAAAATACACCGATCGCTGAAGCATATCCCATTTCTAAACTAGTAAAACCCTTGTCATAAAGATAATAAACAACTGTCTTTGTACTATTAACGGGACCTCCTTGAGACATGATGTAGACCTCTTCAAATATCTTCATTGCTCCAATTGAAGAAATCACCGCAACTAAAATAATATAAGGGCGCATTATCGGAATCGTAATGTCAATATGCTTTTGCCAACCATCAGAACCATCGATCGCAGCGGCTTCATAAAGATCTAAGGGAATAGCCTGTAACCCTGCCAGATAGATCACCATATAGTAGCCAACACCCCGCCAAATAACCACCGCAATAATTGCAAAAATTGCAGTTTTTGGATTTGTTAACCAAGGAATCTTAATATCTTGAAATGAAATAGTCGATAGAAAATAATTCAAAATTCCATTTTGAGCGTAGACCCATTTCCATGCGATGCCACAGACTACGACAGAAACAATTACAGGAAAATAGTAAATCGCTCTAAAAAATTTAATACTACGGAATTTTTGATTAACTAATATCGCTAAAGCCAATGGCAAAACCACAAGGCTAGGAACTGCAAATACCAAATAGGTTAATGTATTTCCTAATGTTTTCCAAAATGTTTGATCTTTCCAAAGCTTTAGATAATTTTGCCATCCAATAAAACTTGGGCTACCGACAAAGTCATAATTAGTAAAACTTAAATATATCGCTTGGAAGATTGGTAAAAATGAAGTCAAGGACAGGAACGCGATCGCTGGCAATAAGAATAAATACGGAGTCCAAGAAAATTTCTTATCTAGGTTTTGTCGTTTTAGTTTTACATGGGTCTGCATAGAAAATCTCAACAATTAACTCTCAACAATTAACAAATATGGCACTGGCTTGGTTAAACGATGAGGTGGAAAAATCCTCATGATTAACTATTTGCAGCAATTACTGACCAAAACCAATGAAATTTTTTGAAAGTTTTCCAAAGCAAAACTTTCAAAAAATTTCATTGGTCTTAGCTTGAGCGCAAAGCGCTGTAAGGATTTGCCATCTGTCTAATCTATAAAGTTTTAAGACATATGTATACAATTTATATAGTCCTAAATTATAGATATACACGATCTCAATCATTGGTCAATTATAGTTTTTTTAAGCTAACATAAACAACCTTTAGAAACAGCCGTATCGCCTGTAATAAAAGTTATAGACAGGAGATTCATAATGAGAATTGCTCAAGTTGCACCACTATGGGAACAAGTTCCTCCCCCCGCTTATGGCGGCACTGAACTCGTAGTAAGTTTGCTTACAGAGGAATTAGTCAAGCGCGGTCATGATGTTACTCTATTTGCATCAGGTGATTCCATCACTTCAGCCAAATTAGAATCAGTTCATCCCAGAGCTTTACGTTTAGATACTAGTGTCAAAGATCCAAATATCTATGACATGCTAAATATGAGTCGAGTCTATGAGAATGCTGATCAATTTGACATCATTCATTCTCATGTGGGTTGTGTCTCACTACCCTTTTCAAATCTAGTGAAAACGCCCACAGTTCATACATTGCACGGTATTTTTACCGCCGACAATCAGAAACTGTTTACTCATGTGTGCAATCAACCTTTCATTAGTATTTCCAATTCACAGAGGGATATGAGTTTAGGGCTAAACTATGTATCTACCGTTTATAACGGGATCGCAGCGAATACTTACAACTTTTATCCTCAGCCAGAACATCCTCCGTATCTGGCTTTTTTGGGTAGAATCTCACCTGAGAAGGGAGCGCACTTAGCAATTGAGATTGCAAAACTTTCTGGATGGCATCTCAAGATGGCGGGCAAAATCGATGCTGTGGATGTGGAATATTATGAAAGTCAAATTCGCCCTCACGTCGATGGTAAGCAAATTGAATTTCTAGGTGAGGCTAATCATCATCAAAAAAACATTCTCATGGGTGGAGCCGTTGCTACGCTCTTCCCGATCACATGGAGAGAACCCTTTGGACTGGTGATGATTGAGTCGATGGTTACAGGAACGCCTGTTATTGCGATGAATTTAGGCTCGGCTCCTGAAGTGATTGCTCATGGAGTAAGTGGATTTCTCTGTCAGAGCGTCACTGAGTGCGTAGATGCGATCGCACCTGCTGCCCAGCTAGATCGGCGTACTTGTCGAGATCATGTCCTGATGAATTTCACGGCAAAACGAATGGCTGACGGATATGAAGCTGTATATCAGAAGATTTTGGGAGAGAAATATTCTCGAAATGGTCAAGAGCGCGATTTAGTAATGCAAACCTATTAGAGAAATGGTGGTGCAAATCGCCACCATTTCTCTAATACAAATCTCTAATACAAAAGGAGAAGAATATTATGTTGAGTTTGAATAGACAGGCGATCGCTCTCATTTCCGATCATGCTGATCCTGCGGCGGATATCGGCTGCGAAGACGCAGGTGGACAAAACGTATATGTACGTCATGTGGGCGAAACTCTCGCCGCTTTGGGTTGGCAAGTGGATATGTTTACTCGTAAAGTCCATGCTGATGATGATGTGATTGTGCAGCATTCCCCCTATTGTCGAACGATCCGACTCAAAGCAGGGGCCGAGTCCTATATTCCCAGAGAGCGACTGTTTGGACATATGCCTGAGTTCGTGGACTCATTTCAATCATTTCAGAGAAATCAAGGCATAAATTATCCATTAATCCATACAAATTATTGGCTATCGGCTTGGGTAGGAATGGAATTACAAAAAACTAGCGCTATCCAATTGGTACACACTTATCACTCGTTAGGAGCTGTGAAATATCAATCTTTAGTCGAGATCCCTCAAGTTGCGAGTAATCGATTAAGGGTTGAGCGTGAGATTTTAGAAAGGGCTAATTGTGTTGTGGCGACTAGTCCTCAAGAGCAGGAGACATTGCGATCGCTAGTTTCAACTAGCGGACAGATTGAAGTAATTCCTTGTGGAACCGATACCGATAACTTTCGGTTAACATCTAAGGCTCATGCGCGGACGCAGTTAAAATTAGGTACGCATGAAAAAGTAATTCTTTATGTAGGTAGGTTTGATCAACGAAAGGGTATTGAGACTTTGGTAAGAGCTTTCGCTCTGCTAAAGGAAAAGAATCTCCAAAATCTCAAGCTGGTCATTGTCGGCGGAAGTTCGGCAAATATGCCTGATGGAGATGAAAGAAAAAGGATTGAAAAGATTGTCAATGACTTAGGTTTGACGGATTACACTGTTTTTGCAGGTAGGATTGGGCATGATATTTTACCTCTTTACTATACTGCTGCGGATGTTTGTGTGATTCCTAGTTACTATGAACCCTTTGGGCTAGTAGCGATCGAGGCTATGGCTTGCGGTGTGCCTGTAGTCGCATCTAATGTGGGCGGATTGAAGTTTACGATTATTCCTGAAGAAACTGGGCTGTTAGTAGAACCCAAAGATGTCGAAGCTTTTGCTAATGGTATTCATCGCATTCTCTTTGATGAGTTATGGGCTAGGAAGATGCGAAAACAGGCTTCAGCAAATGTGAATCAGCGATTTAGTTGGGCAGGAGTAACGATTCAACTGAGTGAACTCTATCGTCATTTGTTAGCGCGATCGATTATGCATGAGCAACCTTGGAGCTATAAGATGCCAAGTATAAGTAGACCATCACAGATCAATTAATTTAAGAAATCAATTGATCGCCTGTCAGATTAGTGTTTGCTGGTGTTGAGTAGCGAGACGAAATAAAACCCAGAACCCAAAAAAAGGTGTGGCGCACGCTGCGCGTGCGCCACACCTTTTTTTGGGTTTTAAGATTTCTTTTGCCGAGCTACTTACCAATACCTGTGCTATGGGAATGCTTTTGATAAAACTTCCATACAATCAAAAAACTTTATAATCATGAAACCAATTCGTATTTTCTATTTCTCAGATATTCTCTGTATTTGGGCTTACATTGCTCAAGTTCGTTTAGAAGAACTGAAGGTCGCTTTCACTAAAGATGTCGTTATTGATTATCACTTTTTCCCTGTTTTTGGGAATGTGCGGGAAAAATTAGAGAATGGGTGGCGCGATCGCGGTGGATTAGCGGGTTATCAAAATCATGTCAAGGCGATTGCTAGTAAATTTGGTCACATCTCTATACATCCTGATGTTTGGTCACGAGTTCCTACTTCTTCGACATCAGCTCATTTATTTCTGAATGCTATTCGGTTATTAGAGATAAAAGGTTTAGTTCCAGAGTCCGATCAAGTTTTAGAAATAACTGCTTGGGCATTTCGAGAAGCATTTTTTACCAAACTTGCCGATATTAGCGATCGCAAGGTACAGTTTGAAATTGCCGAAGAATTAGGGCTAAATATCAATCTAATCCAAGAGCAGATCGATAGTGGTGAGGCTTATGCTTTGCTATCTAAGGATTTTGATTTAACCAAAGAGCATCAGGTCGCTGTTAGCCCAACGCTAATTTTTAACGAAGGACGACAAAGACTGAATGGCAATGTCGGTTATCGAGTTATTGAAGCTAATATTCGGGAACTACTGAATAATCCGCCCAATGAACAATCTTGGTGTTAGAAATCTAAAGAGATCAATTGCTATGTCGATGGGTACAGTTTTAGCCACATAAAATCCAAAAATCTGCGGCGCACGCTGCGCGTGCGCCGCAGATTTTTGGATTTTATAGCAAGGTTTAAATTACGTTATATGTCATATTCAATCAATTTATTCGTGAAATCAAGCGATCGCCTGTCATAGTTAGCTTTTCAAGCTATCTATGGCAAGAGAAACCTTAAAACCCAAAAAGCTGTAGCGAACGCGCAGCGTGCACTACAGCTTTTTGGGTTTTGGTTTTTACTTCGCCGCGCTATCTAATTATTGGGAAGGGAGTAAGATAGTTTTTTCATCATAGTTAATCAACAATACCAATAATAATATGCCAGACATTACTCCAGCAGACATGAATGAACTTGCCACAATTGAAGTCGATGGAAGAATATTTACTCCTATTGATAAAAGTCTGATTTCGCCTTGGGTTTGTGTCATCGGTGAACATCCTATTGCCACATTGACGTTGAAGGATGATGATTTATTCTTGATTACAGATACATTGGGTAATATCTATAATCTTAACTGTCGCATTGGTGGTATTGAAGACAGCATGGGATTATTTTGCCGTGATACCAGATTTCTCAGTCGCCTAGAGTTACAAATTAATGGGCGATCGCCTATTTCTTTTAGTAGTACAACGCGTAAGGGCTTTGCAATGACGGTTTTGTCTGCAAATCCCGAAATCGAGAATGGAAAGGGTGGTCAAATCAAGACCGAAACCATTGATATCCATCGAGAAATCGTGATTAAAGGTGGTTTTTTTGAGCAGACATTAGTAAGCAACTACAATACCCATCCCGTTAGTTTTACGCTCAGTTTGAGCTTAGATGCGGATTTTCAAGATTTATTTGAAGTGCGGGGGGCTAAGCGTGAAAAAAGAGGCAATTTTCTCCGCTATCTACCAAAAAAGCAAGAGCTAAAAGCTGCGGAAATTTTACCCAAAGAAATTGTGCTTGCCTATGAAGGATTAGATGGTTCTTTGATGGAATCGCGAGTTCAATTTGATTCATTTCAGCCTCAAGAGATTCAAGGCTATACTGCTATCTGGAATTTAGATTTGGCCGCCCACGAATCGATAACGATCGGATATCGCATCCATTTATTTACCAACAATTGTCCCACGTCAATTGTTAATGTTCCTGAAACCTTTGCACAGGCAAAGACGGAGGAGTTATTAGAAGAGAAACTCTGGTCAGAACAAATCACTAAAATTCAAACTGATAATAAATCGCTAAACCAAGTGATCGATAGTGCTGTACAGGATGTTTATTTGCTCAGACAGAAATCGGAAAAGTATAACTTCCTCTCGGCAGGAGTACCTTGGTTCTCGACTTTATTTGGTAGAGACTCGATCATTGCTGCTTCCCAAACCTTGGTTTTAAATCCCACGATTGCCCGTGATACGCTCTCTATTTTGGCTCATTTTCAAGGGAAAGTTGATAATGAATGGAGGGATGAACAAAAGGGGAAAATTCTCCATGAAATTAGGCTGGGAGAGATGGCGCGTTGTAATGAAGTCCCCCATACTCCTTACTATGGAACTGTCGATGCTACGCCTCTGTGGTTGATGCTTTATGCCGAATATTATGCTTGGACGGCTGATCAGGCAACTTTAAATCAGCTATGGCCGAATGCACTCTCGGCAATGGCATGGATTGATCGCAATTGCCAAGAAACGGGATATCTTAGCTATCATCGCTCCTCCAAAAAAGGTTTACTCAATCAAGGTTGGAAAGATTCAGAAAATTGCATTGTTAACAGTAAAGGAGAACTCGCAGAGGGAGCGATCGCATTGTGTGAAGTGCAGGGCTATGTCTATGCAGCAAAAATCCGCATGAGTGAATTAGCTGAAAAAAGACAGCTATTTGATCTCGCTGAACTTTGGCGATCGCAAGCGCGAGCGTTAAAAGCACGGTTCAATCAAGATTTTTGGATGCCCGATCAAGACTATTGCGCTCTTGCCCTAGATGGTGCTGGTAAACCTGTCGATAGTATTGCTTCTAATGCTGGTCACTGCTTAAACTTAGGCATTTTCGATCATGAAAAAGCCCTCAGTGTGGCGGCTCGATTGAATGCTCCTGATATGTTCAATGGTTGGGGGATTCGGACTCTCAGCAGTCTCTCTCCCGCCTACAATCCGATGGGATATCACATCGGTTCTGTTTGGCCCCATGATAATAGTCTGATTGCCGTCGGTATGCGATCGCATAGTCTTGTCAAGCAGTCACTGCGAATCGCGCAAGGCTTAATCGACATGACAATCGCTCAGCCCTATCATCGTCCGCCTGAACTATTGTGTGGTTACGAGCATGATGGCTTTAGTTTGCCAGTACAATATCCTGTCGCTTGTTCACCGCAAGCTTGGGCAACAGGGACTATCTTTCAATCAATTGCAATCATGGTTAATTTTGTCCCCGATGCGCCCAATAATCAGCTTCGGATTATCGATCCCTGTTTACTCAATTCCATTAATCGCCTATCAATTCAAAATTTGCGAATTGGACAAACATTGCTAGATCTAGAGTTTGAGCGCTCTGGTGAAACTACCGCCTGTCGAGTCAATAAAAAACGCGGCAATGTCCGCGTCATTATCGAAGCATAAGAAAACCTAAAACCCAAAAAGCTGTGGCGCACGCGCCGCAGCTTTTTGGGTTTTGTTGCAGCCCTTTACGCTGCAAATCATTTACTTACGACCGAACCATTTAGCGGCGACCGCACCTAGAGCTGCTCCCACGAGTGGATTACTTAAAAACTTCACAAGAGCAGGTTGAACTGCTAAAACTTCTTGAAAAATATCAGGATGCGTGTGATAGGCAAAACTAGCCAGTTTCGCAACGTCATCGGGTGTCATGCGGTTAGGATTATGGCTAGACAAGCCTAATTGCTGTTCGATATCTCGCTCATTCAGACCGCGCTTTTTCAAATGTTTGAAGAATTCTCTAGCTACGTCATCTCGCTGGTTGGGCTGAATCCCTGCGACCGCCTTTTTCAATTCTGGCTCCATTTCTTCTGGACTAATGCGATCTTTCTGAAAGAGATCACTAAATAGACTACGGCGTTCTTCGCGGGAAGATCTTTGGGCAAAATCATCAAAGTTTTGATGATTTTCTGCTTCATCGGTGAGGGTTTCTTTGCTGCCCTCTGCCAAATCTTTCATGACTTGACGTTTGTATTCATCGCTAGAATTTGGCATGGTTGTTACGTTATTTTTGATATTAATACTAAAGGCTCAAGGATAAGCGGCGTAAAGCGCCGCCTATCCTTATCAAAGGAATGAGAATGAGAATTTCAAGTAGTTCCTGCTTTATCCCAAGCATCTCGAACTGCATCGATGACCTTGATCCAAGATAATCCTGTCCCAGTTTTTTGGGCTAAGACTGCTTCATAATCTAGTTTGAGTTCAGCTTCTGCTTCATCAAAGCTCTTGCCATGATAGCGATCGTAGCCTTCATGTCCAGTTTGATAAGCGGGTTGATAGTCCACGTAGGGAACCTCTTTCTCAAAGTAAGGGCGAGAACCATAATTTTCCTGCCAATAAGCATCATAGGAATCATTAGGGTTAGCAGTTACGGCTTGATTATTCATTGTCATCTCTCTAAATTACTCTTACAACTTGTTTAGCTTGCTTGCTGATAATCAATTTGCTGGGACTGATTATCATATCGACCAGTTAAAATCAGCTTCTTATCGGGAGCATAGATTAAAACTGTCAAGTCTTGATTGGGAAAATTGTGCCTAAAGCCTTGAGCTAACGATTTGGTCAAAGCCTTCACTTCAGTTGGTAAAACTTTTGGTGAAATCACAACTCCTAACTTGTTGCGATCGCGCACATATGCATCTTTAATCAAACCCTTGCTAGTCTTGACTACCCAATCGCCAAAATCTTGTCCTACCGTGGAATTACCACGCTCTAATTGATTGTATTGTGAACTCTGAATGATCCTTGCGGGATTGGAAGTTTGAGTCTGAGAAGCTCCACAAGCAGTTGTGAAGGTCAGAATTAGCATTAGAGCTAAAACTAGGATTGTCTTTCGAGCGTAATAAAAAATATTCATTATTCTTTCCCTAACTAAATATTCATAGGATATGTAGTGTGTAAGTAGATGAGCAAAAGAAACCTTAAATCCCAAAAAGCTGTAGCGCACGCTGCGCGTGCGCTACAGCTTTTTGGGTTTTGGGTTTAATTATGTTCGCCTACTTAGCAAGTAGATACCCCCTCCCAGTGAAAGATTAGCTTTCACTAGAAAGGGAGTAACCAAAATAGCTGTGATGCACGCAACGCTTGCGCTACAGCTTCTTTGGCTTTAAGTTTTCTTTTGCATATTGCCAAAGTATCCTATGAATATTTAGTTAGTTCCTCTCTCAGCAAAGTACTTGTTTAAAAACGTACTAACAAAAGATAGAATAATCGGCGCTAAAATAAAAGCCACTATTCCACTCATTGTAAATCCAGGCACGATAGCCGAAGCCAACCATAGCAAGATGCCATTTACAACAAACGAAAATAATCCTAACGTAATGAACGTAAATGGCAGGGATAGAACTTTAATAATTGGTGCGATGAAAGCATTCACAAGCCCAATTACGACCGCCGCAATTAGCGCCGTAGGGAAATTTGCAATATCCACTCCTGGCACAATCACATCGACAACTAGAAGTCCTAAAGCCGTTGCCAATATTGTTAATAAGTATCCAACCATGTTTTTTCTCCTGAGTTTTAGACGGCTTTTTGCACCGTCATCTTAATTATTTGTTGATAGAGGGAAATGCGTCGCGTCGCACTATTGATCTTGCTGTTTAGAGATTGCCCAAACGGCATGGATAATGCCTGGAACCCAAAACAATATGGTTAGCCCAATATTGATTAGCAAAGTAGTGCTAAAACCATAAGCTAGAAAAACACCAAGGGGTGGAAGGAGAATGCCCAGAATAATTTTCATAATTGAGTACTTTTTAAATGAACTGCAAACAATCTAATGACAATTTATGGATTGCCATTAAGTAGGTAAGCAAAAGAAAACTTAAAACCCAAAAAACTGTGGCATATGCTGCGCGTGCGCCGCAGCTTTTTGGGTTTGAGTTTTATTACGCCTATCTACTTACCAAATCAAGGCTTAGTACCAACGCTTTTACCTTCCCAAATCTCTTGCAAATGCTGTTTAACTTCTTTCTCTTTACGGGCAACTACTGCACCAAGCCCTCCGATATTGCTCTCAATATCAGTGACTTTCTGTTGTAAAGGAATAGTACCACTGGCTTCTGCTTCGACCTTTTTCTGACCGTACCAAGTCTTCGCGTTTTCCCATTGCTGCTTAATTTCACTGTAGCGATCGCCATAACGAGCCGCCAATTTTTGGTCTAAGCTAGCAAGTTGAGATTTGAGATTGAGATACTTCTCTTGCAAAACTCCTGATTCTTGCTGTTCTTGGACAGTATCAATCGCTAAATTAAGTGCTTCTGAGTCGTCATCAATCAAACGAGTCGATTCTGAGGCTTTAATCTCTACTAAAATTTCACTACTTTCGAGATCCAATTGTTCCTGCTGCAAATCCAATTGGGTTTGAATTGCTAGCAGCTTTTCTCGGCGTTGATTGATGGTTTGTTGTCGGTCATAGGTGCTTCCTGCGATCGCGCCTTCAATAGAAGCAGCGATTTTCTCAGTAGTTTCCTTTCCACCGCCTTTAAAATCAGCCATCACCGTAGATATTGCTTCTTTGACAATTAAGCCAATTTCGCCAGAACCTTCTCTTAGTTCAGCAATAGTCTGAACAACTGCTTCTTTAACGATTTCGCGAATATGTTCAGCCCGAATTTTACCTTCTCTATTTGCCTTCTCAAGATTAGTTTTAATCTTTTCTTTAACTAGGTTAGACATAATTAAAATTCCAATGAGTTTTTACTCGGAAATTCTTTCTGGGTTTTGTTTTTAATTCACAAAAGCGTGCCAGCACTTTTGTGAATTAGTAATAGAAGCATTTAGGCAACTTGTAGAAACAACTAACTTAAACAGGCAAGGGGCTGAAGCCCCTTGTTAAGGCTATTGAAAGCCTCTAAATGCTTCTACTACCATAATCCTCGCACTGGTGCTGGAGATTCACTAGGAGTTGGAGATTCACTAGATTGACCAGCAGCAGATGATTGGGTTTCAGTTAAGATTGGTGCAACTAGAGCCATCACTTCATCTTTAGTGGCATAGCCATCAAAAGCGTCAAGATTAAATGGAATCAGAGAACCAGATCGATTCTCGTTATAGATGACTTCACTATTGCTAGCATCAGTGGAAATCCAAGGACGCACATCGGCTCCTAGCAAAGTTTGACGTAAGAATCTCACACCTGCAGCGTGTCGCGCTTCGACACTGTGAATTTGCAAAGCAGCCGCTAAAATTGTCTTACCCGCTGCACCTGCGGCAAGTAGATTCTGTACTTGTCCTTTATAAGCAGCCACACCCAGATCTTCCACATATTGTCCTGCTAAGAGAAAATCGCTAGGATTAGCGAAGGGATCACGACCTAAGATCGCACTGTAGTTAGGTTTTGCAGGAATGTTCACAGCATTAGGATTGCCGCCGATAGAGCGTAATGCTGCCGAGAGATCAGTCACGTGTTTTGCTTCATCTTCACCATAGGAGACAATTACGTCTTTGGCAATTTGAGGTGCAGACATCAAACCGCCATTCATAGCCGCGTCAACCCCACGGCGGTAAAAGTCTGCTTCCAGCTTTTCTAAAGTAAGTGCATATTCGGTTACTTCTCTAGGGCTTAGGACTGTACTTTGAGCATGAGCGGGTAAAGCGGTGCTGAAGAACAATCCTAAAAACAGGATAGGAGCAAAGACGAGGCTGAACTTGAGAGGCAATAAGGCTCTGCTGATAGCAGTCTTAAAACTATTAAAAATAGTTTTAAGATGTATTCTGAAAGAAACGAAGTAAGGTGTCATGTTGAGCGATTCCTTCTGAATGAATGTATTTATAGCTGAGAGATTTTACGCATGGGGCTATTCTTTAGCTAAGCAACTAGAGAACCGCCAATAGGATTGTTGATAAGATTTAGAGAACCAACGATGGCAATAATCTGTTTGGGCGTATACAGCTCGTCGTAAGCTCTTCCTCTAAATGGGTTGAGACTCGCATTTAAATTTGCATCATTAATCAGCCGCGCCGAATCTGGCTCTGTCGTTGGTTTGCCAAGTAGCGATCGCACACCAGCCGCATGTCGTGCTTCTACCGACACGATTGAACCAGCCGCAAGAATAAAGGTGGGGTTAGTCAGGCTTGGTCCCGCACCGTTGTAAGCATGAACGCCTACGTCTTCTAGAGTAACTGCGGTATTCAAAATACTATCGCGGCTTGCAATAATTCTACTTACGCTGTTTTGGTTAAGACTTAAATCTTGGGTAGCAAATAGAACTTGATTAGCGAGAACGCTGCGTAAAAATGTCACATGGGCAGTTTCTTGTGCGCCCAGAAACCGCATATATTCTAGTTCTTTACTATTAGTAATTTTGCCAGAACTAATAACAGCTGCATAAAATGCAGACTCCAGTTCTTCTAATAACAATGCAAAATTGAGAATACCAATGTCATCAGCATTAAATGTTAGGGTCTTGCCACGGCTACTTGTTTGGGCATTCATCATGCTTGGAATGGTTGCAACTGCCATCGCACCAAGTCCAACAAGTCCATAAATTCCCCATTTGATCAGGGAACGTCGTGACGTAGAATGTAGTTTCCTACTGTTCATATATTAAGATCTCCTAACTCATGACATATACAAAATGTATATGATTTATGTACTCAACCGTATCGTCACAGGTAGATGTTTGAGATGGTGTATATCGATATGATGAAGAACAAGTGAATTGCTTTGTTTGTATAAGAATGTAGTAAATCTTTATCATTAATAAAATCTAAAAGATAGTAATGGAGCGAAGCTCCGTTACTATCTTTGGGGTCTATGTCTCGGTCAACCAATAAAACTGATAACCTTGAAGCACAAGGCGTTCATCATGTTGTGATGGCTTTTTACCGCTATATAAATCGATAAATCGCGTGTAAGTGCTAAACCCTTTATGACTCAATGCTGACAAGTCTAGATATTGCGGATTGACATCAAAATTGGCAAGTACAAGTACTTTCTCAGATGGACGCTGATGATCAAATCGAATGAAACCAAGTAAATGTTCATTATCTAGTTGTAGCAATTCGCGATTATTAAAATCGGCAAATGCAGAAATCTCTTTACGGATTGCAATCATCTTTTTCATAGCCGTAAAAATTGCATATTGCTCAGTGCCTTGTTTTTTGCGTAATTCCGCTTTTTCCCAATCGATTTTGGGACGATGCACCCAGCGAGTATCATTTTTTTTGCTCGGATCTTCATAAAAACTGTAATCATTCAATACACCCAAGGCATCACCGTTATAGATCAAAGGAATTCCGCCAAAGGAGAGAATAATGCCATGGAGTAAGAGAATTCTGTTAATAGCGGCGGTAATCAAGTTTTTGTCTTCAGTTTCTAGGGCAGATTCTAAACCGACTAGAGAAGCTAATGAACCACAAATTCTCCCATCGCCTGTGGATTCGTTATGCATAAATTCTAATCCCCGCGCTGAGCCGTCAAACTTACCGCTAAAGTAATCAATTAAAAAGCGTCTGTGGGAATAAGGCTGGTAACCCGCTAAGCGAATATCGTTGTCGTCAAAGCCAAAACCAATATCATCGTGACAGCGTACATAATTTAGCCAAGTTGCCCGTTCTAATTTGTCGGGCAAGTTTTTTATCCCCTGACTAATCAGTTTGGTGTTTTTGGTGGCAACTCCATCCCAGAGCAGCGCCATTAAAGTCGCGTTATAGGCAATCTCACATTCTTTAGCCGCGATCGCATCTTCACCGAAATACTTAATTACCTCCACAGGTGCAACGATCGCCTCGGCAATAAATAGCACCCCTGGCGCAGAGACTTGGCAGCAGTCCTTCATTAACTGCAAAATTAGATGGGCTTTGCGTTCGTTTTGGCAGGAAGTGCCAATCTTTTTCCACAAAAAGGCGACAGCATCAAGACGCAAAATATCTACACCCTGATTTGCCCAGAACATAATGATGTCCAGCATCTCAATGAATACCGCAGGGTTACTATAATTCAAATCCCATTGATAATCATGGAAAACTGTCATTACCCATTTCTGCATCTCAGGATTCCAAGTGAAATTGCCTGGAGAAGTTTCGGGAAATACTTCTGGCATACTCTGCTCGAACATATCAGGGACTTCTCGACCTTCAAAAATATAGTAATAGTCTTGAAAACGAGAATCGCCCTTAATCGCTTTTTTTGCCCATTCATGTTCATCAGAAGTGTGATTGAGAACAATATCGAGAACTAATAAAATATCGCGCTTACGGAAATCTGCGGCAATGTGACGAATATCTTCTAGATCACCAACACGTTCATCAATTTGCCGAAAATCGCTGATCGCATAGCCTCCATCACTCTTACCTTCAGGACATTTCAAAATCGGCATAATATGCACCATATTGATACCTAATTCTTGAAAATAGCTGGATTTGTTGACAAGATCGCTTAAATTGTCAGCAAATCCATTGGAATAGAGCGCCATTCCCACCCATTTTTGAGACAAAAACCAGTTGTGATCCTGTTCCCGTTGGATATCCAACCGCTCCAATTCCGCAGAGCGATCGATATAGCCCTTCGCCATTGTTTCTACTAGGCGCAACATCTGCAATTCAAAATCATCACGATGTCCATACAACGTATAGAACAGCGAATGGATCGCATAAAAGTTAGCTCCGAGCCGCGTATAAAAATGGCGTAAGTCTTGACGACGGATTTCAGGCTTCAAATCATCAAGAATAGAATTTAGAAGTGAGTGAGAAATTTGTTCGTACATTGGACTTTCCTAAAATATATTTGTCTGTGCTTCAAAGATGAAATGATGTGTCGCGCTTTACGTGGTATCTCATTCTAAGTAGGCAAGCATAATTAAACCCAAAACCCAAAAAACTGTAGCGCACGCGCAGCGTGCGCTACAGTTTTTTGGGTTTTAAGGTTTCTTTTGCATAGCTACTTATCCATTGTTTTGTGTCTGGATAATAGTGAACAATTCCTTCTAAAATCCCTGCGCTGTAGTTCCCATTCATACCCAAAAAGCCGCCCTGAGCTAAATATAATCTATGCAGATTTCCTAGTTCCTTGGCTTGCTGTTGGGACTGGGCAATAATGTCATCGCTCGCATTGGCAACCAAAACCGAAGGCACGGCACTAATCAGCAATGGCAGATCATTACCGCTATCACCCGCAAAAACAGTATTACTATGGTCAAAATCTAGTTGATGCATCAGAAATTCCACTGCATGAAGTTTGGTGGCTTTGGCTGGCAATATGTCCAATAGACCAATCCCCTTAGCTTCATCAACACTATAAATCAAGCTTGCAGCAATATTTTTCTCTTCAAGGCGAAGTCTGATGTACTGCTGCAAAGCAGCTTTTTCTGCATCTAAGGGCAGATAATAACTAAGTTTAAAACGACTCTGTTGATCGGGTTCTTGCAAAATCAAATGCGATATTTCCGCTAAATCTGTAAACCATGGCTCTAAATCTACAGCGCTTAACCCTCGCCAATCACCCGCAATCTGCTGTGACCAACCTTGCCAAGATTTCCAGCGATCGCCATCAAATTGATATATCGTGCTACCGACATCACCAACTATCCAATGCGGTGCTGGTAAATCATATTCTTGAATTGCCTCTTGAACTAATGCAAGATTTCTACCGCTCACATATACCAAGCATACTTCTGGGCGATTTACTAAACGGGTAAATATGTCTCGCGCTTGAGGGGATTCTGGTTGTTTTCCATTCGGCAATAAGGTGCGGTCAAGATCAGTACAAATCAATAATTTCTGCATAGGTCACAGTTGTAATAGTTGACTAGGGATATTTAGCCGTAATCAGTCTTGTTAGGGTACAAAACCAGAAGACGAGTTGCGGCGCTTCGCGCCGCAACTCGTTTCTTGGTTTTTGATTTGTCCTAGTTGACTTGGAGACAGCTATAACAATCCTAAATAAGGTGAAGCCATATTTTTCTATAAATTAAAGAAATCATAATGGGCGATCGCCTCTAAAATACCTCCAGCATGAGCGCTATCGGCAAAGTAAACGCGATCGCTATCGTTCAAAGCCAATAACTCTTCACGGTGACGATTATCAACGACTACACCCAAAGTATTACCACGCAGCATATCTTCATCGCCGCCCGATCCACCGTTGACCAAAACCTTTTCCAAGGGAATATTCCATTGTCTTGATACATATCTCAGGGCAAGCCCTTTAGAAGCCCTTGCAGGCACAAAGTCTAGATATTGACCGAAAGAGAGAGTTGTATTCACAGATAATTCCTGTTGACGCAATAGGGTCAAAATCTCCTCCATTGGCGGCGCAAGGTTAGCATCGTAATAATAGGAGACTTTAAACCGACTTTGCTGATCCTTCGGCTGTGGGGTGATCCCTGCTAAGGGATCGATAATGCGGCGTAATACCTGTGGTGTCCACCAACGATCAATATGGTGATTCCAAGCAACATCGGCAATAAGTCGAGGAGGATAATAAATTTCTGTCCCTAAGCTAGTAATTAGAACATCAGGAGTGGGAATGCCATAGGTTTTCAAAATCTTAAGGACTGAATCCAAACGACGACCTGTGGCGATCCCAAACAAAAATTTCCTGTGTTGTTGGCGGACAAGTTGGATAAATTGCGCCAGTGCTTCCGCATCCCCTAACAGGGTATTGTCGATCGCGGTGAAAATTGCCCGCTTGCGATACTGTCCTGACTTGGGTAAGAGTGTTGGCTTGGGCAAAGGCTCCTGCCGCAATATCAGGGGCTGGATTTTTTGCAAATAGGCGATCGCGTGGGCTTCCCATGAGTAGAATTTGGCAATATTTTTTAGTCCATTTCCAGAAAACTGTTGCCAGAGTGTCGCATCTTCGAGAATCTGCAATAAAGCCTCAGCGATCGCATTCTCATTCAAAGGATCGACTAGTAAACCATTTTGGCAATTGCCAATAATATCCACTGGCCCCCCATTTTCGGTTGCAACTAAAGGCAATCCACTTGCTGTAGCTTCCAATAGGGTTAATCCAAAAGGCTCAGTTAAAGCAGGATTCACAAAAACACCCTTGGACTTAGCCGCTAATCGATAAATATCAGCTACGTCACTAGAACTATGATGTTTCGGTAAAGCCACCAGCCCATAAAGATCATAGCAATCTATTACCAATAATAATTCTGTTAAAACATTTTGCGCCCCCTCATTTAACTCCCGAATATCCTCTCGATTGCCTGCGATAACTACGAGATTGGCTAGTTCTTGCAGACGAGGCGATCGCCCGAATGCTTCTAAAAGGGTAACAATATTTTTGCGCTGATCGGGGCGAGATAGCGCCAAAATAATCGGCTTATCAGGATTATTGAGAAACTTTGTTAAAACCTCTTGGAAAGCGATCGCTTGATTATTTTCAGTCGGCGGATAAAACTGCCCTAAATCTGTTCCAGGTGGAATGATCGCCATTTTTTCGGGAGTGTAATAGTCGTAAAGCTCATACTGATCTTCAATCTCATTACGAGTACTAGTAATCACCAAGTCCGCATTACTTAAGGTATCTTCTTCAGCACTAATCCTCTGGAACAAATGATAGCGTTCTTCGATTTGTTCTAGGGTTATCCCTGAAGCAAGCAGTCTTCGCAACTTATCCCGTCCTAAAGAATGTCCTGTATGGACTAGCGGTAAACCCGTTAAATGGGAAAGTCGCACTCCCACATATCCCGCATCGGCATAGTGACTATGGATTACATCAGGCAAACGCGGCTGCTCATGCAACCAAGCAAGCAAGCGATCGGTAAAACCATCAAGATGGCTCCACAATTCTTCTTTAGGAATATAAGCTTCAGGTCCCGCTTCAATTCGCACGATCTGAGCATTTTCCGCTAAAGCTTCAGTTGCCGCGCCATAGTCAAGATCTACAGCATCGTCAATAATCAACCTCGTAACCAAATCAACCCGTTCTACGTTTGGTTGTCTAACGATCGCCTTGGCTAGTTCTACAACATATTTTGTCTGTCCGCCCGTATCGGCATCACGTCCTAATTCCAGATTATGACCTCTGATCAACCCATGAATACTGATAAGCAGAATATACAATGGTTTGTTTTTGGCGTTATTGAACATAATCCGTCCATAGTTCGTCAATCTCAATTTACAGTGCTTTGTGCTTATAAGCCAAACTAAGAGAATTTTCGCATAATTCCTATCATCTCTAAGAATACTGTATGGAATTTTTAATTTTTCTCTTAAGTACAGCCTATTGAGGCTTTAAAGGGTACAGAGAAACTTTTGAAAGTGCCGCTTCGCGGCACTTTCAAAAGTTTCTCTGGGTTTTATAGCAGCGCAAAGCGCTGTAAGTAGGCAAAAGAAACCTTAAAACTCAAAAAGCTAGGCAGGATCGTGCTAGGGAGTCGGACTTCGAGAGATTGAGCGATCGCTTCTGTTCCCCGCTCGATTCCATTCGCCTCACGAGCGGACTGTCCAGTTTCTAGTTTGGGAGTCGTGGCAATCGCTAGTTCTGCGCTAGTCCTCCCTACGAGTTTATTGATGCGGCGGTTGAGGCGAAGCTCAGTTTGCCAAGAAATCAGTTCAGCGCGATCGCTAATCCATACTCCATATTGCTTAGCTGGACTTTGCCAATCATTCACAGACTGAGCAAAACTCGCAGGTTGAAGAGCAAACAATATCGCAAGAGCGACTCCAAAGACAGCAATTAAAGTACGAGAGAGGCTTTTGAAGAATGACATAACAATTTAAAATTGCATGAAATACTACCTAAACAAATCTACTTTACCTGCGATCGTCTCAATAATCATCTTCTCAAGTTTGTAAGGGGCGATCGCTGATACTATCAAAAATCTAAGGCTAAGTTAATAACGGTCGGCGAAGATCGTTCGTTTTAATCTGTTTTAAAACACGAAATACTTCATGTAAATCTTGACTACCAGTGGGGAAAAATAATGAATACAATCGCGACGCACTGTATAAAGGAATTGGCTTTGCGATCGCCTTCACAAAAATAAACTCATCTCCATTAGTAATTAGCCCAAAAGATGGAAGTTCTGGTTCTGGATTACACATCATGTAGGACAGAGCTTGTGGTAATGCTAAGGAAGCCATAATCGTGCGTTTTGCCTCAATCACCAATATCCATAGGCGATCGCGCACTATTAAAGTGTCAATTCTCCCGCGCAAAACTTCT